>JABFXK010000188.1 GCA_013361785.1 Sphingomonas sp. | reverse complement strand
CCGCGACGACCGCCTTGTAGAGCGACGGGTCGGTCTCGCCTTCCATCAGGGCCGCGTAACCGCCGTACGACCAGCCGACGATTGCAATCCGCTTTGGATCGGCAATGCCCTGGGTGCCAAGCCACCGCGCGGAGGCGGCGATGTCGGACATCGACGTACGCCAGTTCTTGAAGCCATTGACGTTGAGCCAGCTCTCACCATAGCCGGCTGAGCCGCGATATTCCGGCTGGAGGACTGCGTAACCCCGGGCTGCGAGAAATTGCGGTAGCCAGTCGAAGCCCCACTCGTCACGTGCGCTCGGCCCGCCATGCGGCAGGATGACCGTTGGCAGTTCCTTAGCGTCCTTTCCCGGCGGAATCGTCAGGTAGGCGGGTATTTCAGCTCCGTCAGCGGCAGCAATGGTCACCGGCTTCTGCTCGGCGAGCGTCCTTCCTTCGAGGTCCGGTCGGTCCAGCATCGCTTCGTTCAGCGTCTTGGCATCGCGGTCGAACACATAATAGCGGCCCGGGTCCGTATCGCTGCTTGCGAAGATCAGGAGCTTGCGGCCGTCAGCGCTCGAATCGACGAAGTCGACCAACGGAAGCTTCGGAAGGACTTTTGAAAGCGAAGCCGCCAGAGCCTTGAATTCCGGATCGAAATAGACTGCGTGGCGCGTCTCGTCCGCATAAGTGTAGCCGATTACCTTCAGGCCATCTCCAACGCGCACGACATTATCAATGTCGACACTCGGATTTGCAGCAACGAGTGTTTCGCTGCCGCTGCCGTCGAGCTTGATCGTGTACAGTGCGTCGCGCCCGTCTTTCTTCTTCAATGCGTAGACGGAGTCGATGTCCGCATCGACGGCGAGAGGCTGGATTTGATCGTCACTCTGCTCAAAATCGACAAGCGTCTTCCAATCGCGCGAGCCCTGCTGACGATAGAAATACTTCACACGCCCTGTTAGCGTGCCGTTCGTTTCGGTTTGATCGACCCTCATGATGCGCACATTGCCGCGCCCGTCGCTCAAATAATCCGAAGCAGTGTCCTTCGCCAATTCGACAGTGTCTGCCTGCACCGTGCGCGTATCTACACGGTCGACACCGAGACCACTCTTCGTTTGAACCATGCGCGTCCCGATCTTCCCCTCCTCGGGCACGTAATTGCGCTCCATCAGCAGCTTGCCGTTGGTCCGATCCCCCCAGTCGAGAACCGTCGCATCGACCTGTCGAAGGCCCGAATCAAAGTAGCTCGAGGGCTGGCCCAGTTGCTTCGGATCCTTGCCGTCGGTTCCCATAGACAGAAGCCGACTGAAGCCGATGAGAACTCCCGAATTATTGACGGCTCCGGTGATCCTGCAGACTGCCCGATCCGGCGCCGCGAAATCGCACCACCTTAAGACGTCCGGGCGGCCATCGGCGTTGGCAAAGGCGGATGTCTTGCCGGTGATGAGGTTCGAAATTACGGCATAAGTCTTCGGGCCCGGACCGGGTGTAATGTACATAATACTAGTGCCGTCCGGCGACAGCCTCGGCTCGATAACCGCCTCGCGCGATCCGAACGCTTTTGCATCTGCGATCAGTGCTGCGTCCTGACCAACAGCTGACGCCGACACGAACAGGCCCGCACAAGCGAGCAACGCGAAACGCAACTTCATTAGTCCCCCTTCTTCGGCAAGCACAGTAGTGCATGAGAACGGCGCGAGTGCAAGACGACCGCTGCGTGAGCCACGCAGGCGCGGCGTGGTCCGGAAAGATCGGTGGAGTTTCCTTCGGCAGCGCCATCATCTACCGATCCATCCAATGAGCCTCTCAGCTGACGCGCAAAAACGCATCCTGGTGACCGGCGGAGCGGGCTTCATCGGCTCGCATCTGTGCGACCGTCTCATCGCCGATGGGCATGAGGTGCTCTGCGTCGACAATTTCTACACCGGCAGCCGGCGGAACATTCGTCATCTGCTCGGAAACCCCGCGTTCGAGCTGCTCCGACACGACGTCACTTTCCCGCTCTATGTGGAGGTCGACCAGATCTACAATCTCGCCTGCCCGGCTTCGCCGATCCACTATCAGCGCGACCCTATCCAGACGACAAAGACGAGCGTCGCCGGGGCGATCAACATGCTCGGTCTCGCAAAGCGGCTCGGTGTTCCGATCCTCCAGGCATCAACGAGCGAAGTGTATGGAGATCCGGAAATACACCCGCAGACCGAGGCTTACTGGGGGCATGTGAACCCGATCGGCCCGCGAAGTTGCTACGACGAAGGCAAACGTTGCGCTGAGACCCTATTCTTCGATTACCGCCGCCAGCTTGGCCTGCGGATCAAGGTCGCGCGAATCTTCAACACTTACGGTCCGCGGATGCACCCGGATGACGGGCGCGTAGTGTCGAATTTCATCATGCAGGCGATCGAAGGACGGCCGATCACGATGTACGGCGACGGCAGCCAGACGCGGAGCTTTTGCTACGTCGACGAGACGGTCGATGCGCTCGTTCGCTTCATGAACACGGCTGACGACATCACCGGACCGATCAATATCGGCAACCCGGCGGAGATTTCGGTTCAAGATTTGGCGCAGCTGGTCATCGAGGTGACGGGATCGAACGTTTGTATCGGCGCGCTAGCGCTTCCCGAAGACGATCCGAAACAGCGGCAGCCGGACATCAGCCAGGCTCGTCAATTGCTGGCGTGGGAGCCGAAGGTGCCGCTCCGGCAAGGACTTGAACGGACGATCGACTATTTCAGCGAACTCTCGTCGGCTCAGTGACTGCTTCGGCGGCCTCCGCCTTCCTTTTGGCGTCCTGATCGCGCAGCCGTTCGCTGCGCTCGGCCTTGTCGGCAAGGGCCGACCATGCGGCTTCGGACCGGCGGCAACGCTCGCGCACATGGTCGAGCGTCGCCGCTTCCGCCTCGGCCCGCGCCTGGTCGGCGCGAGCGAGGAAGAATTGCAGGTTGGAACTGCGGATGACCGGTCCTGCCAAGTCAGCCAGCCTGCTCGTCGTCACTCGGAGCGCCAGCCGATTCCGCATCGTCGGCAGGCTTCAGGTTCGCGGCTGCCATCTTGCCCCGATTGTCCGGCTGCAGATCATAGCTGACGCGCTGGCCGTCGCGCAGTGAGCGCATGCCCGAGCGCTCGACCGCGCTGATGTGGACGAAGGCGTCGTTGCCGCCACCGTCCGGAGCGATGAAGCCGTAGCCCTTGTTCTCGTTGAAGAATTTCACCGTTCCGGTGGTCATTTCGATCTTCCTTCGTGGGCGAGACCGAATTGCCGGTCCGCTTCTTGGCTAGGAGAGGCAGAAGAAGGAAAAGAGGAGCCGCAAAGCGCCTGTAGACCGTCAATTTGCGACTGATAGCGCCGACCTCATAGGCTCAAGCGCGGGCAATTGTAAGCTTTGGCCGAAAAGCGTTGTGGGAACGCTCGCCTGATTGGCCGCTCCGAAGCCGGGGAAATCCAGTTGTCAGAGGATCTGGCCGACTCTCTCTCCGTTGCGAAGCACGTCGCAGATCGGGCAATCGGGACTCTCCTGCGCCTGCCGCACGGCCTCACCGTCGGAAAGGGCGAGGATGTGCTTCCTCTTGATGACGACACCGCCCGGCTTTGCGAGCTTGTTCACTCGATAGAGTTTCATGGGCGCATTCAATCGCGCCGCTGAAGCGGCGGTCCCGGGCGAACGCGTGCGAGAGCCGACCGTTTACCGATTCGGCGCGCGCCCTCAATCTGCCGCCAAAGGTTGAGACTTTTGTCGTCCATGATCGTGGCGGGCGGAACGCCGATTTGTTAGTGCGGTTCCGCCTGGACTTACCGCGCTGTCAACCACGATCCTTGGCAGCGGCTTAATCGTCTGGCGGCAAACCGAACATCGGTAGTGTCGTTGAACTTTAGCGAGCTCCAGCGGCACTACCACCATGCGCGGTGAAGCGCCGCGGTGGGTCTTTCTCCCCTCGCCCGGTTCCGCGGGCTTCACGCGCACATGCTATAAGCGCCTCAGCTATGTCGTTGGATTGAGCGAGTTTCACTCGCCGTTCAACTTCCTGCCAGCTAAAGTGCCGCCAACCGCGACATCATAGAAACCGACAGACAAGATCTTGTCCGCCTATCGGCTCACCCTCCCTTACGAGCGCCCGCCGCTCCAGCGCCGCGCCTCCGGTCTAGCGCTAGCCGTCGGGGTCAACGTTGGCCTACTGGTGATGCTGCTGACGCTCGGCCGGTTCGCGCCCGAGGCGAAAGGGGCCGGACAAGCACTGATCGTCGACCTCGTGTCCGAATCGCACAGCGCCAGCGCACCTGCGAAAAGCGAAGCCGCGCAGAAGACTGCGGTCCATGCCGAGACCAGGCCGCTGCCGAAGCCGCCGCCGATCGTGCTCCCCTCCAAGCCGATCGCCTTGCCTAAGGCGGCGACGGCAAAGTCCGCGCCTTTCCTCGAGATGAGCAGCGCAGACATGACCGCGTCCGATCTGCGCAACGTCGCTAAGGGCGATTCCGGCAGCGGAGGCGATTCCGAGGTGGTCGGGACCGGACCCAATGGTGAGGTGCTCTACGCCGCCGAATGGGCCCGACATCCGACCGACGCGGAGCTCGCCGGCTATCTCCCACGCAACGCACCGGACGGCTACGGTCTGATCGCGTGCAGGACCATTCCGGGCGACCGAGTCGACGATTGCATCGAGCTCGATCAGGAGCCTCATGGCTCGCACCTTGCGAGCGCAGTGCGGCAGGCCGCCTGGCAGTTCCGGGTCCGTCCGCCGCGAAAGAATGGCGTTCCGCTCATCGGCTCTTGGGTGCGGATCGAGATCGATTATGAGCGTGTCGAGAGCACCAAAGGCCTGTAACGCGGCGGGTCGACATCGACGAGATGACTAGCTCCCGGCGCTGTCCTGCAGCTTGTGCCGTTTGAGCGCGTGGCGGAGCTGGTCGTAACTGAGGCCCAGCGCCGCCGCAGTGGCGCGCTGGTTGAAACGATTACGCTGAAGCGCATCCTCGAGAAGCTGGCGCTCGTACGTCGCCACCGCACCGCGAAAGTCGTTGGTAGTCGCAGGCAGCGCAGCCCCGACGCCGTTGACCGGCACCGCCGGCTCCTCGACGAGCGCTTCGGCGGCCGCCGCATGGGTCTGCACCGTGTCGGCAGCGCCGGGAGCCCATGGTGAGTAGAAAGGGTCGAACACGATCTGATCGATCGGCCGCTCAGGATCTTCGTGCCGATAGACTGCCCGCTCGATCACGTTCCTGAGTTCGCGGACGTTGCCCGGCCACGCATAACGTTCAAGGTCGCCAAGCGCGCGAGGAGTGAAGCCCGGCCAGTTCGACCAGTCCAGCTCGACCGCCATGCGGCGGCCGAAATGCTCGGCGAGCAGCGGGATGTCACCCTGGCGCGCTCTCAGCGGCGGCAAGGTGATCACCTCGAACGACAAACGGTCGAGCAGGTCGGCCCGGAACCGCCCCTTCTCGACCTGCGCTGGGAGATTCTCGTTCGTCGCGGCCACGATCCTGACGTCGACGCTGATCGGCTTGGACGCGCCGATGCGCGTGATCTCGCCATATTCGACCGCTCGGAGCAGCCGGTCCTGCGCTGGCATCGACAGCGTACCGAGCTCGTCAAGGAACAATGTCCCGCCGTCGGCTTCCTCGAAGCGGCCGTGGCGCGTCTTGGCTGCGCCGGTAAAGCTGCCGGCCTCATGGCCGAACAGCTCGGCCTCGATCAGATTCTCGGGTAGAGCCGCGCAGTTCATGATGATCAGCGGACCCGCCCAGCGCGACGAAAGATGGTGAAGGCGTTCGGCAATCAGCTCCTTGCCCGTCCCGCGCTCGCCGATCACGAGCACGGGTCGGTTGAGCGGCGCGGCGCGGCTCGCCCGCTCGACCGAGTCGAGGAACGCCAGGCTCTGGCCGATGAACTGGTCTGTGCGTTCCATAAACTCTCGATCGGAATTGGCCGACTGTTGGTGGCAAATCCCACCATTTGGCAAGGAATTTCGCTTTGTTTTCAGCCGAAAATCACTAGCTTCCCCGGAAGTCCGAACTTTCCGGAAAAATGGCACGGCTCTTGTATGGTATCGTGCAGGTTTAGGCGCCTAATTTTGGAATTCGGAGTGACTGGATGAGCATCTTTTCCCGGACCCGGGACATCTTCGCGGCGAACATCACAGAGATGCTCGACCGTTCGGAAGACCCGGCCAAGATGATCCGTATGGTGATCCTCGAAATGGAGGAGACATTGGTCGAGGTCCGCGCCTCCGCGGCGCGCTGCATCGCCGACGGCAAGGAGATGCGCCGAGCGCTCTCGCGCCTCGACGAGCTTCAGAAGAGCTGGACCGAGAAGGCCGAGCTCGCGCTCTCGAAGGAGCGCGAGGACCTCGCCAAGGCCGCGCTGATCGAGCGGCAGAAGGCCGCCGACATGGGCGAGGGCCTGCGGGACGAGATCAAGGTCATCGACGAGACGCTGAAAGGCTATGAGGGCGACATCAACAAGCTCCAGGGCAAGCTTCGCGAAGCTCGGGCCCGCCAGAACGCGATTGCGACGCGGTTCGAGAGCGCGGTCACCCGCGCCCGGGCGCGCGAGCTTCTGAACGGCAATCGGACCGAGGACGCATTTTCAAAGTTCGACATTCTCGAGCGGCGCGCGGATTTCGCCGAAGGCCGCGCTGACGCGCTCGGAATGACGGGACCCAAGAGTCTCGAAGAAGAAATCGCGGAATTGAAGGCTGCCGAGTCCGTCGACAAGGAACTCGAGGCCATGAAGGCCGCATTAAGGGCAAGGGGGAAGTATATGGATCCGGATACGCTCATTCCGGCGATTTCGATCGTCGTCCTGTTCCTCGGGTTGCCGTGGCTGATTTTCCACTACGTCACCAAGTGGAAACAGGCGAAGACGCTCACGACCGGCGACGAAAAACTGCTCGATGACCTTCACGATGCAGCCCGCCGCCTCGACGACCGCTTGTGCACGATCGAGCGGATCATGACCGCGGAGAATCCCAACTGGCGGCAGCAGTGCGTGCCCGGCCGGGACAGCAGCCAGCGCCTGCTCGCGGACGGTGAGTGAGATGGCCTACGACCGTTACCCGGTGCGCGAACGCCGAACGAACGAGCCGCAGCAGCTCGACAGCCGCCCCGATTACGACCGTGAGCCTTATTACGCCG
>JABFXK010000114.1 GCA_013361785.1 Sphingomonas sp. | reverse complement strand
GCCTCGACGTGCAGTTCAACATCGCCGTCAACACCGCCGCCGAGAACGTCCACGAAGTCACGCTGAAGGTCGAGATCAACGCCAAGTCGGAGAACGGCGTCCATTTCGTCGTCGACTTGAGCTATGCGGGGCTGTTCGGGCTTCGCAACATTCCGGAAGAAGCTCTCCAGCCTTTCCTGCTGATCGAGGCACCGCGGACGATCTTTCCCTTCGCCCGCCAGGTGATTGCCGAAGCCGTCTCCAACACCGGCTTCCCTCCGCTGCTGCTCGATCCGATCGACTTCGGCTCTGCCTACATGGCGCAGCTTCAGGCGCAGCAAGGGCAGCAGGACACTCAAGGCGCCGCGGCGCAAACGTCAGAGCCCGCCGCGAAAGAGCCGGGCGAAGGCTGACGTTTCCGAGCGCCGGGGGGGGGCGATAAATAGATGAACCTCGCCCGTTCGCTCGGCTCCGTGGGCGGGCTGACCCTCGCCAGCAGAATCCTCGGACTCGCCCGCGACATGCTGTTCGCCGAGTATGTCGGGGCGAACTTCGCGTCCGACGCGTTCACCATCGCCTGGCGGATGCCGAACATGTTCCGCGCTCTCTTCGCAGAGGGTGCTTTCTCGGCCGCGTTCATCCCGATGTTCAACAAGAAGGTGGCGGACCAGAAGGGGCCCGGTCTGCCCGCGGGTGTGCAGTTCGCCGAGGACGCTTTGTCGGTCCTTCTGCCGGCACTGATCGTGATGACCCTCCTTCTGGAGGTCTTCGCCTGGCCGGCGACCTACATCATCTCTGGCGGGTTCAATGGCGTCAGCGCCGACAAGTTCGCATTCGCCGTGCTGCTGTCGCGAATCACCTTTCCTTACCTCATGCTGATCTCCCTCGCCTCGCTCGCGGGCGGGATCCTCAACTCGCTGCACAAATTCTGGGTCGCGGCGGCAGCGCCGATCCTGCTCAACGTCGCGCAGGTCGTCGCCCTGATCTTCTTCCACACGCACGAGCGGCTGCTGACGGCCGAGAACCAAGCGATCGCAGTGACGGTCGGCGGAGCACTCCAGCTGGCGTGGCTGGTCCAGGCCTGCTGGGCCAGCGGAATCCATTTCCGGATCAAGATGCCGCGGCTCAACGCCGACGTGAAGCGGCTGATGAGGCTGATCGCACCCGCCGCCGCCGGCGCCGGCGCGGTCCAGTTCAACCTGCTCGTGTCGAGCGCGCTCGCCACCGGCCTCCTGCCGCACGGGTCGGTCTCGTACATCTATTATGCCGACCGGCTGAACCAGCTTCCGCTTGGTCTGATCGGCATCGGCCTCGGCACCGTGTTGCTGCCGACCATCGCGCACCAGCTCGGCCGAGGCGCTGATTCCGAGGCGATGACCACGCAGAACCGCGGCCTCGAGCTGGCGCTGTTCTTCACGCTGCCGGCGACCGTCGCATTGGTCGTCTGCGGCGTGCCGATCATCAGGGCGCTGTTCGAGCATGGGCAGTTCGGCGCCGATGACGCGGTGAAGACCGGTCAGGCGCTCGCCGCCTTCTCGATCGGCCTACCCTCCTATGTCCTCGTGAAGGTGCTGACCCCCGGCTATTACGCTCGCCACGACACGAAAACGCCGATGCGGTTTGCGATGATCTCGATTGCGATCAACCTGGCGCTCAATCTCGCCTTCATCCTGCCGCTGAAGCACGTGGGGCCGCCGCTTGCGACGGCGCTTGCGTCCACCGTGAACGTGTGGATGCTCTATCATACGCTGCGCAAGCGCGAGCATTTCGAGAGCGACCGGCGGCTTCGCCGGCGGGTGCCGCGCCTTGCGCTTGCCGCGGCAGTGATGGGGATCGCGCTCTACTTCTTCGCGCCGTTCGTCGATCCCTATATGGTCGGCTCTATCTTCCGGCGGTTCGGTGCGCTCGTCGTGCTCGTCGGCTCGGGCGCCGCGGTGTACGGAATCGCCTGCTTCGTCACCGGCGCCTTCGTGTTGGATGATGTGAAACTGCTGATGAGGCGATCGCGCCAATCATGACTAACGAAAAACCGATGCGCGTACTTTCCGGAATCCAGCCGACGGGCGGCTTGCACCTGGGCAACCTGCTCGGCGCGATTCTTCGCTGGGTGCGGATGCAGGACGAGGCCGAATGCCTGTTCTTCCTCGCCGACCTGCACGCGCTGACGGTCGACGTCGAACCGAGCGAGCTCCACTCGAACGTCCGCGAAATGGCAGCGGCGCTGATCGCCAGCGGCATCGATCCCGGAAAGTCCACTTTGTTCGCGCAGAGCGCCGTTCCCGCCCATGCCGAGCTTGCGTGGCTGCTTCAGTGCACGGCGCGGATCGGCTGGCTCAACCGGATGACCCAGTTCAAGGAGAAGTCCGGCAAGAACCGCGAGGGAGCGTCGGTCGGGCTCTACACCTATCCGGTGCTACAGGCGGCCGACATCCTGCTCTACCAGGCCACCCACGTGCCGGTTGGTGAGGACCAGAAGCAGCATGTCGAGCTGACGCGCGACATCGCGATGAAGTTCAACAACGACTTCGACGTCGAGCTATTCGTCCCGCCCGAGCCGTTCATCGGCGGCGGCACCGCGGCGCGCGTGATGAGCCTTCGCGACGGCAATTCGAAGATGTCCAAGTCCGATCCCTCGGACATGAGCCGGATCAATCTCACCGACAGCGACGATTCGATCGCCCAGAAAATCCGCAAGGCGAAGACCGATCCGGAACCCCTGCCGGTGGAACCGTCGGCGCTCGAGGGCCGTCCGGAAGCGAGGAACCTCGTTGGGATCTATGCCGCCGTCACCGGCGAAAGCATCGAGCAGGTCCTCTCCCGTTTCGCCGGACAGGGTTTCGGAGCATTCAAGCCGGCGGTCGCCGATGCGCTTGTGGCGCTGCTTGCTCCGATCCGCGACCGCCTCGAAGAGCTTCGCCATGATGCGGCTGAGCTCGACCGGATCCTCGAGGCCGGAGCCGCGCGGGCGAGCGAGATCGGCACACCGGTCCTCGCCAGGGCCAAGGCCGCAGTCGGCCTCACTCGATAGCAACCCGCACCATGAACGACCCTGCTTCGCAATCGCGACCGCTTCCCCTTTCGCAACGGCTGCACCAGATTGTTGAAGAAGAGGGACCCGACCGGCTCAGCTTTTCCGATCTCGCGCTGAAGCTGCAGGCGCGCGCATGGGGCGGCCTTCTCGTGATCTTCGCCGCGATCAACGTCATCCCGCTTCCCCCGGGCATGAACATGTTCTTCGCGATTCCCCTGAGGAGAGTGTCGGCGCAGATGGCGTTCGGGCGCACGACGCCGTGGTTCCCGGCAAAGATCGATCGTCGCGGGGTCACCAAGGACGAACTGCACCGACTGATCGCCAAGATCGAATGGGTCGAAAGTCGCATTGAACGGATGTTCAAGCCGCGCCTGGCCAGTCTCACCGGCCGCACCGCCACACGTCTGATCGGTGTCGTGTGCTTCACCCTCGCAATTTTCGCGATGCTGCCGATCGTCCATGTCGCGCCTGCGGCGGTGATCGTGCTGTTCGGGCTGGGGCTGGTGTATCGCGATGGAGCCCTCGTCATCGTCGCGGCTATCGCCGGACTGGTCGGCGCCGTCGTCGCAGCCTTCCTGATCGCTTCGGGCGCGGCCATCATCGGCTACATCGCTCACCGGATCGGCTTGTAACGGATCTCGACAAACGGGCCCGCCGGAGATGCTCCGGCGGGCCCTGTCCTTTCCGGCGTTTTCGGGGGCGACCGGAAAGGCCAGCTCCCCACCGATCGCCCGCACGCGGCGGAGCGGTCAGCCCTCCAGCTGTCTCGTCAGCAGCCGGATGTCCGCGTCGAGCTCGGCATCGCTCGCGCGCAATTTCTCGATCTGTCGAACCGCGTGAATGACGGTCGTATGGTCGCGCCCGCCGAAGCGCCGGCCGATGTCGGGCAGCGACTTGGGCGTGAGCTGCTTCGAGAGATACATAGCCACCTGCCGCGGCCGGGCGACTTCGCGCGCGCGGCGCGCCGACGTCATCTCCGCCTTGCGGATTCGATAATGCTCGGCGACCTGCGTCTGGATCTCGTCGATCGAGATCCGCCGCTGGTTGGCGCGAAGCACGTTCGCCAGCACTTCCTCGACGAAGGCGATGTCGATCGTCCGACCGGTCATCATCGCATAGGCGCCGATGCGGTTGAGCGCGCCTTCGAGCTCGCGGATCGAGGAGGTCACCCGACGCGCGAGGAAGTCGATCACAGGGCGCGACATTTCGACGCCGGGGAGCGCCTCGAGCTTGGCGCAGATGATGTTGAAACGAAGCTCGTAATCGGCGGCGTTGATGTCGGCGACGAGACCCCATGACAGGCGGGAGAGGATTCGCGGAGCGATCCCGTCGAGGTCCTGCGGCGCCCGGTCCGACGTGATCACCAGCCGCCGTCCGGCGGTGATGATCTCATTCATGGTGTGGAAGAATTCTTCCTGGGTCGAATCTTTGCCGGCGATGAACTGAACGTCGTCGATCAGCAGCAGGTCGGCGTTCCGCAGCCGCTGCTTGAACCCGATCGTGTCATTCTCTTTCAGCGCCCGGATGAACTCGACCATGAACTTCTCGGCCGACATCGAGACGACCCGCGAGCCGCGGTTGTGTTGGAGGAACGCGTGGCCGATCGCATGGAGCAGGTGAGTCTTGCCGCGGCCCGTGCCGCCGTGGACGAACAGCGGATTGAAGCTCACCGTCGGCGAGGTCGCGAGCGTCCGCGCGGCGGTGGCGGCAACCTCATTGGCCTTGCCGACGACGAATGTCTCGAAGCGGTAGCGCGGATCGAAATTCGGCGCGTTCGGATCGCGCTCAGCGGGCGGCGGGCTTTCCTCGAGGATTAGAAGCGGCGCCGGCCGCGGCGCGTCGGCGGCGGCGATTACCCGGACCTCGCGAACGATTGGAAGGACTGTTTTCCAGGCAAGAGCGAGGCGCTCGCCGAAATGCGAGCGGACCCAATCGGCCATGAACTGGCTCGGCATGACCACGTCGAGCGTTCCGCTGTCGGGTTCGAAGGCGCCGAGCTCAGCCGGCTTCAGCCAGCCGTCAAAGGTCCGCGCGCCAAGATCGCGGCGAAGACCGTTCCTGATCGATTCCCAAGCCGCGTCGAGTGGCGCCGAAACCGGCGCTGCGGCCAAATCAACCGACGAATTCGCCCCTCCAGCCTGCACTGCTCCGCGCCTCCCTCGTCACACCCCCCGGACAAGACGCACAGAGCCCCGTTGCGCGTGACGCGAGTCGCGCGCGCTAAGCTCTTTTTCGCTCTTGCCCCCGGCGCGGATTCGCGCCCGGAAAGGCCTTTGTGAGATTGTCGGCGTCAGCTTGCAAGTGCCGTTTTTTCACGAAAGTGAAATAAAAAGCCTTGACATAGGAATCGGGCCGAAACTGCGATGAAATGGCGGAAAACCGCCATTTCCTAAGTAAGCTCAGAGTTAACAACCGTGCGAATCGCGGGAATTGCTGGCTTTTTTAAACGTCTCAAAAAAGGACGGGCCGCCGGTTTCCCGACGGCCCGTTTGGAAGGCACTTTTGAGGCCTGTTTTCAGCCGAGCGAGGCAACCCTTTTGGACAGCCGCGAAATTTTTCGAGCCGCCGTGTTTTTGTGGATAACTCCATGCGCAACCCCCCGTGCCATTTCGGGCTGAACCGCCTTCAGCGCTTCGGCGGCATCGGCCTTCTTTCCGGCTGCGATCGCCGACTCGGCCTGCTTGATGAAGGTCCGGATCCGGCTGATTCGCGAATGGTTGATCTCGGCGCGATTCGCGTTGCGGCGGATGCGCTTCTTGGCCTGCGGCGTGTTCGCCATTCTCTTCCTCTAGCTCAATGAAAAACGGCGCGGCCTTTAGGCTCGCACCGAAGTGGCGGCTCCCCTACCCTCTAGCGCCTCGAACGTCAACGCTGGCAAGCAGGGCAATAGAAGGTGGAGCGGCCGCCCTGGACGATCCGCCGGACGGTGCCGCCACAAGGACATGGCTTGCCCTCGCGATCATAGACCGCGAAGCTTTTCGGGAAATAGCCGAGCTCTCCGTCGGGCGAGGCGAAATCGCGCAGGGTCGACCCGCCGGCGGCGATCGCTTCGGCGAGCACGTCGTGGATTGCCGGGACGAGCCGCTCCAGCCGCTCGAGCGAAATCTTGCCGCCCGCCCGCTTCGGGTTGATCCCGGCGCGATGGAGCGCCTCGCAGACATAAATATTGCCGAGGCCCGCGACGATCCGCTGGTCGAGCAGCAGCAGCTTGATCGCCGCCTTTCGCCCGGCAAGCCGCCGCTTCAATTCACGCTCGTCGAGTTCGAACGGTTCGGGCCCGAGCGCCTTGAACGGCGGCCAGTCGCCGAGTTCTTCGGTGCGCATCAGGTCGAGCGAGCCGAAACGCCGCGCATCGTTCAGAGCGAGCCTTCGTCCCTCGTCGGTCTCGATTACGAAATGGTCGTGCTTGCCGGTCTCGCCCGGATCGATCCGCCAGTGGCCCGACATGCCCAGGTGGAAGACCAAAGTGTCGCCGCGCTCGGTGTCGATCAGGCCGTATTTTGCGCGCCGGCGAAGCCCGGTCACCCGCGCTCCTGTGAGCCGCTGTCCCAAGTCCACGGGCAGCGCCCGCCTGAGATCCGGCCGCCGAGCCTCGACGCGGGCGATGCGGCGGCCATCGAGGACTCGCGCAAGGCCGCGGACGGTGGTCTCGACTTCGGGGAGCTCCGGCATGCGCCCGCGATATGGCGGAGGGCGTTCAACGCCGCTAGAGGCGCAACGCTCATGAGCGACAAGGTCAGTTTCGGCGACCAGCTGGTCAGCCCCGAGGAAAAGACGCGGCGTGTCGGCGCAGTCTTCAGTTCGGTCGCGCGCCGATACGACATCATGAACGACCTGATGTCGGGTGGAATGCACCGCCTGTGGAAGGACCGCTTCGTCGGCCGGGTGAAGCCTCGCTCGGGCGAAGAGATCCTCGACATGGCCGGCGGGACCGGCGACGTCGCATTCCGAATGGCGCGGCGTGGCGCCAAGGTGACTGTCGCCGACATCAATGGCGACATGCTCGAAGTCGGCAAGGAGCGCGCCAGGCGCAGAGGCCTGACCGGCCTCAGCTGGAAGGTTGAGAATGCCGAGGCGCTGACTTTCGACAATGCGACGTTCGACGCCTACACCATTGTGTTCGGCATCCGAAACGTCACCGATATACCGGCAGCACTGCGGGAAGCGCATCGGGTGCTGAAGCGCGGCGGCCGTTTTTATTGCATGGAGTTCTCGGCCAGCGACTGGCCAGGCTTCTCGAACCTGTACGACGCGTGGGCGTCCAACGTGATCCCTCGCCTCGGCAAGGCAATAGCCAACGACCAGGAGAGCTATCGCTATCTCGTCGAAAGCATCCGCCGCTTCCCGCGTCCGAACGCCTTCAGGAAAATGATCGCCGATGCTGGCTTCGTCCGCCCCGCGGCCGAACCGATGCTCGGCGGCCTCGTCACCATTCACAGCGGCTGGAAGATTTGACCACCAGCGTCACCCATCTGTGGCGTCTGCTGAACTGGGGCCGGACACTGGCTCGGCACGGTGCGCTGCGCGGGATCGAGCGCGATCCGCTGGTGCCGAAACCCGTTCGGCGGCTGGCGCGCATCGCCCGCTTTGGAGCAAGGATTCCGCCGACGCCGCAATATGCAGACGCGCTGGTCGCTATCGGACCGGCGGCGGTAAAGCTCGGTCAGGCGCTCTCGACCCGTCCGGATCTCGTCGGCCAGGAAGCGGCCGAGAACCTCTCGCAGCTTCAGGACGACCTGCCCCCGGCGCACTTTGGCGCGATCAAGCAGACGATCGAGCGCTCATTCAACGCGCCGCTCGAAAGTCTCTTCACGAGCTTCGATGAAGTGCCGGTTGGCGCCGCATCGATCGCCCAGGTCCACCATGCCGTCACTACCGAAGGGCGCGAAGTCGCGGTCAAGGTCCTGCGCCCGGGCATCGAGGACGAGTTCGCCAAGGCTATCGAGACGTATGAATGGGCGGCCGCGCAGGTCGAAAGCTACGGAGGCGAGATCGAACGTCTGCGCCCGCGGCTCGTCGTTGCGCAATTCCGGCAATGGACGGCGCGCGAGCTCGACCTTCAGCGCGAGGCGGCGTCCGCGTCCGAGCTCAGGGAGAATATGGTGGCCGAACCGGGCTATTATGTGCCCGAGATTGACTGGCGCCGAACCGCGCGCCGGGTGCTCACGCTCGAATGGCTCGACGGGATCAAGCTCAGCGATCGCGACGCGCTGATCGCCGCGGGCCAGGATTGTGAGGCGCTCGCGTCGACGCTGGTCCGCGCCTTCCTGCGCCAGGCGGTGGTCGACGGCTTCTTCCACGCCGACCTCCACCACGGCAACCTGTTCGCGCTTGCGGATGGGCGGATCGCCGCCATCGACTTCGGCATCATGGGCCGGATCGATCGCCGGGCACGCGTGTGGCTGGCCGAGATTCTCTACGGTCTGATCACCGGCGATTATCGGCGGGTCGCTGAAATCCACTTCGAGGCGCAATATGTCCCGAGCCACCACAACGTGGAGGAATTCGCGACGGCGCTACGAGCGGCGGGCGAGCCGATCCGCGGCCTTCCGGTGAAGGACATCTCGGTCGGACGGATGCTCGAAAGCCTGTTCTCGATCACCCGCGACTTCGACATGCCGACGCAGCCGCACCTGCTGCTGCTCCAGAAGACCATGGTGATGAACGAAGGCGTCGCGAGCGCGCTCGATCCGGGCATTAACATGTGGGAGACCGCCGAGCCGTTCATCCGCGGGTGGATCCGCGACGAGCTCGGACCCGAGGCCTATTATGCGGACCGGCTCGTCGAACTGGTCCGCGCGGTGAAGAAGCTGCCCGAGCTGATCGACCGGATCGACGAATATTATCCACCGAAAGGGGCGGCGCCGCCTGCGCCGCCGCTTCCGGAGATCGCCATCATCAAGGAGCGAGCGTGGTGGGGCTATGCGCTCGCGGGGCTCCTCGGCATCGCGATCGGCGGAATGCTGCTGTTTGTGCTACGCTGAGCGCATGGCTCGAGTGCTTCTCATCGTCGGCGGCGGGATCGCGGCGTACAAGTCGCTCGAGCTCGTTCGCCTGCTCAAGACGGCCGGGCACGACGTCACGCCTGTCCTGACCAAGGGCGGTGAGCATTTCGTCACCGCCATGAGCCTGGGCACCTTGGCGGAGAGCCAGGTCTACACTTCGCTTTGGGAGCTCAAGGACGAGGTGGAGATCGGCCATATCCAGCTGAGCCGCGCAACGGACTTCGTGCTCGTCTGTCCGGCGACCGCCGACCTGCTTGCAAAGATGGCGAGCGGCATTGCGGACGATCTCGCGACGACTTTGCTGCTGGCGACGGACAAGCCGGTGGTCGTCGCTCCGGCGATGAACGTTCGGATGTGGCTGCACTCGGCGACCCGGCGCAATGTCCAGCAACTCGTTGCGGATAACGTGCGGGTCATCGAGCCCGCTGAAGGCGAGATGGCATGCGGCGAACATGGGCCCGGCCGCCTCCCCGAGCCGCAAGATATTCTGGATCAGCTCGCCGACCTGCTGAAGTGACGCTTTACGGCAAGCATGTCCTGATCACCGCCGGTCCGACCTGGGAGCCGATCGACCCCGTGCGGGTGATCGCGAACCGTTCGTCCGGGCGGCAGGGATTTGCGATTGCGGCAGCTGCGGCCGAGGCCGGCGCGCGAGTGACCTTGATTGCCGGGCCTGTCGCGCTCGACACCCCCGCGGGAGTCGATCGCATCGGCGTAGAAACAGCAGAGCAAATGGCCGAAGCGGCATTCTCAGCATTGCCGGCGGACGCCGCGATTCTTGTCGCCGCAGTGGCGGACTGGCGCGTGAGTCCATCGCCGACCAAGCTCAAGAAAGGCGCCGGTCCTCCGAAGCTCGATTTCGAGCCGACGCGCGACGTCCTCGCCGAGCTCGGCTCGAGCGAGCAGCGGCCCGGTCTGCTGATCGGTTTCGCCGCGGAGACAGAGCGGGTCGTGGAGCAGGCGATCGCGAAACGCGAGGTCAAGCGCGCCGACTGGATCGTCGCCAACGACGTCTCTGGCGATGTCATGGGCGGCGCACGCAATCGCGTCCACCTCGTCACCGCCGCCGGTGTCGAGGACTGGCCGGAGACGAGCAAGGAAGAGGTCGCGCGCCATCTGATCGCGCGCGTTGCCGACGCTCTCGACTGAGTTCCTCGCCTTATCGACACGCGCAAGAGGAAGAGATAAGTTTAAGCGCACTCAGTTTTGGAGGGCGCGATGAAGTTTGTCCTTGCTCCGGTACTTTTGATGGCTCTGACGGCAGCGTCGGCTCCGCCAATCAGCGTCATCGCCGGCACCGGCGACTGGAGCCATTTGCCCCAGATCCGCGACAATGGCTCCGACCATGTCAGCAAGAATCTGATGCTGGCGCTCAATGACATCGCCGTGAAGCACGAATGCGCGCTGCCGGGATTCCAGGGGACTCGTTTCAATTTCAACATGAGTTTCGCGGCGCTGTTCGATGCCGACGGGAACCCGCTTCAGATCGTCATTCCGAAGCTCAATTGCCCGCGGGCCGAGGCGGTAATCGGCGGGACGCTCAAGGAGGCCCTCCAGGGCGGCGATTACCGGCCGACCGCGAAGACGACAGCCTGGTACCAGGGAATCATCAGCTTCGATATCGACGAAGCGTCACACTAGGCTGAGCCGCAGGCTTTGCAGGCGGGATCCGCAGGAATGCGGATTTCCCGCCAGCTCAGCTTTTCTCCGTCGAACAGGTGAAGCTGGCCGGAGGGGTCCTCGCTCAGCCCAACGATGCTGTTGATCGCGAGCAAAGCGGCGAAGCTTCCGATCGTCGCCGTGAGCGCACCAAGCACGCCGAGCTCCGAGCAATTGTCGCAATCGTCAGTGTCGAACGCATCACCGACGAAGCAGCGGTAGCAAGGCTTAGAGCGGAAGTGCGCGACCTGGCCCTGGAACTGGATCGCAGCGGCTGAGACGAGGGGAAGCCCGAGCGCAACACTGGCGTCACTGACGGCGAGGCGAGTCGCGAAATTGTCGCTTCCGTCGATGACAAGGCTGTGGCCGGCGAGCAGCTGCTCCGCATTTTGATTATCAATCCGCTCCGCTCGCGGGCTGACCTCGACGAACCTGTTGAGGCGGCGCACGAACTCGGCGGCGAGCTCCGCCTTGGGCTTCCCGACATCGTCTTCGCGAAACAGCGGCTGGCGGTGAAGATTGGCGAGCTCGACCACATCCCCATCGACGATCGTGAGCTTTCCAACGCCGGCGCCGGCCAGTGCGGGGACGACCGCGCTGCCGATGCCTCCAGCGCCGATGATGGCGACATCCGCGGCCTTGAGCTTGCGCTGTCCGACGCCGCCGACCTGCGGCATGACGATGTGCCGCGCGTAGCGCTCGATCTCGTCGTCGGAGAGGGTCACTGTCCTGTCGAGCCGAAGCCCCCTGCCCCGCGCTCCGTCTCGCTGAGCTCGGCAACTTCGGTGAACGCCGCCTTCAGGACCGGCGCCGGCACTAGCTGCGCGATGCGCTCGCCGCGGCGGACCTCGAACGGTTCGGAGCCGAGGTTGGCAAGGATCACCTTCACTTCACCACGGTAATCGTGATCGATCGTGCCGGGCGTATTGAGGCAAGTGATGCCGTGTTTGAGCGCGAGCCCCGAGCGCGGGCGGACCTGCACTTCATATCCTTCGGGAATGGCGATCGCGAAGCCGGTCGCGACGGCATGCCGCTGTCCAGGCTTCAGCGTAAGATCCTCGGCCGCCACAACATCGAGCCCCGCAGCGCCCTCGGTGCCGTATCGTGGAATGGGTAAATCTTTGCCGTGAGGCAAACGTTGCAGATGAATGTCGATCACCTGGATCTCTTCCCCGCGGACCTGCGCCGCCCCTTTTTCGCCGGCGGCCCTTTCGCCGCGCGCTCATCGATCAAGCGAACGGCTTCGTCCAGAGTCACCGATTTCGGATCGGCGCCTTTCGGCAGAGTCGCGTTGGTCGATCCGTCGGTCACGTAGGGGCCGTAGCGCCCCGCCATGACCTTGATCTCGCCGCCGTTTGCAGGGTGATTGCCGAGCACCGCGACCGGCTCGCGCGAGGCGCCGCGCTGGCGTCCGCCGCCCGATGCGGCGTCCGCCAGCTTCGCGACCGCTGCGTTCATGCCAGTCTCGAACACTTCTGCGGTCGAGCCGAGCTTCGCATATTTGCCGTCATGCGCGAGGTACGGCCCGTACCGGCCTATCGACGCCGTGATAGGTTTGCCTGTTTCGGGATGCGGACCCACCTCGCGCGGAAGCGAAAGCAGGCGCTCGGCGACTTCCGATGTCACGTCATCGACGGGAATGTCCTTGGGGATTGAGGCCCGCTTTTCGCCACGCTCAAGATAAGGGCCGAAGCGGCCGGTCTTGAGCTGGATCCCGTCCCCGAGATCCTGCGGACCTTCACTCTGCGCCTGGTCGCCGCCCTGGCCGAACTTCTGCGTGTAGCGGCATTCGGGATAGTTAGAGCAGGCGACGAACGCGCCGAACTTGCCCCCGCGAAGGCTGAGCCGGCCGTTGCCGCACTGCGGGCACAGCCGCGGATCGGTCCCGTCCGCTCGCGGCGGGTAGAGCCACGGGGCGAGGAACTCGTCGAGCGCCTGAGTGATCTCGGACGGCTTCTGGTCCATGACCTCGCCCGCCTTCGGCCGGAAGTCGCGCCAGAAATCGTCGAGCAATTTCTGCCAGTCGAGCCGGCCGCCCGAGACGTCGTCCAGCTCTTCCTCGAGCTCGGCCGTGTAATCGTAGCTGACGTACCGGTCGAAGAAGCGCTCGAGGAAGGCGGTGACGAGGCGTCCGCTCTCCTCGGGAACGAAGCGGCCCTTGTCGACCCGAACATATTCGCGGTCCTTCAGCGTCTGCAGGGTCGAGGCATAGGTTGACGGCCGCCCGATGCCCAGCTCCTCGAGCCGCTTGACCAGGCTCGCCTCCGAGTAACGCGGTGGCGGCTGGGTGAAATGCTGCGTCGCCTCGACGCCGGTCTTGGCGGGAACGTCGCCGTCGCGGAGCAAAGGCATGCGCGCGCCCTCCTCGTCCTCGCCTTTCTCGTCGCGGCCTTCTTCATAGAGCGCGAGATAGCCCGGGAAGAGCACCACCTGCCCTGAGGCGCGAAGCACCGCGCGGCCTGCCCCGTCGCTCAGCTCGACCGTGGTTCGCTCGAGCCGCGCCGACGCCATCTGGCTCGCCAGCGCACGGTTGTAGACAAGCTCATAAAGCCGCGCGTGATCGCCGGACGCGGCGCGCGAGCGGCTGAAGTCGGTCGGGCGAATCGCCTCGTGGGCTTCCTGCGCATTCTTGATCTTGCTGGTGTACTGGCGTGGCCGGTCAGGCACGTAGCCGGCGTCGTACCGGCTGGCGATCGCGTGGCGCGCGGCGCTGACTGCCTCCGGCGCCATGTCGATCCCGTCCGTCCGCATGTAGGTGATAAGCCCGTCCTCGTAGAGCCCTTGCGCGACGCGCATCGTGTGGCTCGCGGAGAAGCCGAGCTTGCGCGCCGCCTCCTGCTGCAGGGTCGAGGTGGTGAAGGGCGGCGGCGGGTTCCTGGAGAACGGCTTCGTCTCAACGGACGAGACGGTGAAGCGTCCCGCCTCGATGGCGGCTTTGGCGTCATCCGCCTCGCCGCGGCTGCCGATCGTAAGCCGGTCGATCTTCCTGCCGTCGAGCTGCGCCAGCCGCGCCGTAAAGCGTTGTCCATCCTTCTCGAACGTTGCACTGACCGCCCAATATTCCTGCGGCTTGAAGAGCTCGATTTCGCGCTCGCGGTCAACGATCAGCCGCAGGGCGACTGATTGCACCCGCCCTGCGGACTTGGCCCCCGGAAGCTTGCGCCACAGGATCGGCGAGAGGGTGAAGCCGACCAGATAATCGAGCGCTCGGCGCGCGCGGTAAGCGTCGATCAGATCCTCATCCAGGCCGCGCGGCTTCTTCATCGCCTCGGTCACCGCGGCATTGGTGATCGCATTGAAGGTGACCCGCTCGACATTAGGCGGAAGCGCCTTCTTCTGCCGAAGCACCTCCTGCACATGCCAGCTGATCGCCTCGCCTTCGCGGTCGGGGTCGGTTGCGAGGATCAAGGTGTCGGCGTTCCTCGCCTCTTCCGTGATGGCCTTGAGCTGCTTCGATCGGTCGGGCGAGACCTGCCATTGCATGGCGAAGTCCTGCTCCGGATCGACCGAACCGTCCTTGGGCGGAAGATCGCGCACATGGCCGAAGGACGCGAGCACGCGATGGCCGCTTCCAAGATATTTTTCGATGGTTTTCGCCTTCGCAGGCGATTCGACGACGACGAGTTTCAAGTAAGTCCGTTCCTATACGTACGTACGCGCGATGGTGGGGATCAGCCCTGATACTCGTCAAGCAGCGCGAAGGCTGACCTTGTTTCCTGCATGCCGGTCGAGCCTTCCGGCGAGGTCGAGCTCGAGCAGCGCCATCTGCACCGCGCCCGACCCTGCGCCCGACAGCCGGATGATCTCGTCCACCGGCACCGGCGACGGACCGAGAAGCGCCTCGACGGAGGACAGCACGTCCTCGCCGTCAACCATTTCTTCTGGCTTGTGGCCATAGGGGGTAGATGTGGACGGCACCTGGGATTCAAACGGCCGGATCGCTTCCACCACATCGCCGGCGTTCTGGATCAGAGTCGCGCCGTCGCGGATCAACTGGTTGCAGCCTTGCGCGCGCGGGTCGAGCGGCGAGCCGGGGACCGCCATCACCTCTCGCCCCGCTTCGGCCGCCAGGCGCGCGGTGATCAATGACCCGGATCGCGGGGCCGCTTCGACCACGACGGTGCCGCTGCTCATCCCCGCGATGATCCGGTTGCGGTAGGGGAAGTGCCGCGCCCGAGGCTCGGTACCGGGCGGCATTTCGGCAAGTACGAGGCCGCGTTCGTAAAGCGCCTCCTGCCGCGTCTGGTTTTCGGGCGGATAGAAGACGTCAACCCCGCCCGCGATCACTCCGATCGTGCCCGTCTCGAGCGCGCCATCATGTGCCGCGCTGTCGATTCCGCGAGCGAGGCCTGAAACGACAACCAGGCCGTTCTGCCCCAGGTCATGCGCCAGCCCGCGCGCGAAGCGGCACGCCGCCGCCGAAGCATTGCGCGCTCCGACGATGGCCACCGATTGGCGGTCGAGGAGGCCGACATTGCCTTTGGCGATCAGCAGGGGCGGCGCATCCTCGAGCTCCGCCAGCAGACGCGGGTAAAGCCCCTGCCCCAGCGTCAGGAACCGTGCGCCGAGCTTCTCGACCTGCCTGATCTCCCGCTCAGCTGCATCGCGCGTCGCAAGCGCCGGCGCCTTACCGCCGCCGCGCCTGGCGAGGTCCGGCACGGCCGCAAGCGCCGCCACCGGTGTTCCGAAGCGGGCGATCAGCTGCCGATAGGTGACCGGCCCAATGCCGGGCGTCCTCAGCAGCCTCAGGCGGTCGGCGAGGTCTTCGATCCTATGCGTGGCTCGGTTCCTTTCGTGAGGCGCAGAATGTTCTCGCGGTGTCGCCAGATGACGAGCAACGCGAAACCGAGCAGCAGCGGGAAATAAGCGGAATGCTCCGCGAAGGCGATGATCGGCGCGCTCACCGCGGCCGTCATTCCGGCAAGCGACGAGATTCGGAGCGTCGCGAGCATGAAGATCCAGACTGCGGCATAGATGAGCGCGGCGGGCCACAGCTGGAGTCCGAGGAGAATGCCGAGCAGTGTCGCGACGCCCTTGCCGCCGCGGAAGCCAAGCCACACCGGATACAGGTGACCGAGAAGCGCGCCCGAAGCGGCATAAGCGCCGGTGAAGTCTCCGAACAGGCGCTGCGCGATCAGGATCGCCGCGGTCGCCTTCAGGCAATCGAGGACCAGCGTCAGCGCGGCGAGGAGCTTGCTCCCGGTCCTCAGCACATTGGTCGCGCCGATGCTGTGCGAGCCGATCTCGCGTATATCGCCCTTGCCCGCCAGCCGCGTCAGGATGAGCCCGAACGGGATGGACCCGAGCAGATAGCCGAGCGCCAAGGCGAAGAGCATCTCGCTGGTCATCGCCAGTTGAGTAGCAAATGCGAACGGCGGCGCAACTTGCCGCCGCCGCTGCTCCGCGCCACAGAGCGCCGGTGGACCCCTCCGCCCCAATCCTCTTCTTCGATTCCGGTGTCGGCGGCCTGTCGGTGCTCGAGCCGACGCGCGCGCTGCTTCCGAATGCGCCGATCGTTTATGCCGCGGACAGCGCCGGCTTCCCCTATGGCAAGCGTACGGAGGCTGAGATCGCGAGCCGGGTTCCGGCGCTGCTCGGCCGCCTGGTCGAGCGGTTCCATCCCTGCCTCGCGGTTATCGCCTGCAACACCGCCTCCACGGTCGCGCTCGATCATGTGCGCTCGGCGCTCGACATTCCGGTGGTCGGCACCGTGCCGGCGATCAAGCCAGCAGCCGAGATGTCGAGGACGCGGGTAATCGGCGTGCTTGGGACTGAAGCGACTGTGCGGCAGCCCTATGTCGACGACCTCGCTGCTAAATTCGCTGCCGATTGCACGCTCATTCGTCTGGGCTCTCCCGAGCTGGTCGAGCTTGCCGAGGCGAAGCTCGCCGGGGACGCGATCGGCGTGGAGTCCGTCCGTTCGGCGGTCCAGCCGATGTTCGATGTCGATGGCGGTGACAGGATCGACACTGTCGTCCTCGCCTGCACGCATTTCCCTCTCCTCGAGGAGGAACTGCGCGCTGCTTTCCCGAACGTGAATTACGTCGACGGCGGGGCTGGGATCGCCCGCCGGATAGCGCATCTGGCCGCGGATCAACCGTGGCCCGCGGAACCTGCCGGCGGAATTCTCATCTATACTGGAGATGGGTACCGGCCGCTGATGAGCGCGCTGGCGCGGTTCGGGCTGACGGAGGTCAAGAGTCTGTAGATGCGAGTCGTTCGCAATGGAATCTCGGTAGAGTGGCAGCTAAAGCTCCGCTCGAGCGAGGCTTAGAGCGTTGGACTACGACCGTATTTTCAAATCCGCGATCGAGCGCCTTCACGATGAGGGCCGCTACCGAGTGTTCATTGACATTCTGCGCACCAAGGGCAGCTTCCCGAACGCGCACTGCTTCGGCGGCAATGGCCCCAAGCCGATCACCGTCTGGTGCTCGAACGATAATCTCGGGATGGGCCAGCACCCTGCCGTCGTCGAGGCGATGGAGAAAGCACTTCATGAAGTCGGCGCAGGATCGGGCGGCACGCGCAACATCAGCGGCAACACGCACTATCATACCGAGCTCGAGGCGGAGCTCGCCGACCTTCACGCCAAGCAGGCCGCGCTGATCTTCACCTCGGGCTATGTGTCCAACGAAGCGGCCTTGTCGACGCTCGGCAAGCTGCTGCCGGGCTGCATCATCTTCTCCGACGAGCTCAACCACGCCTCGATGATCGCCGGGATCAAGAGCAGCGGGTGCGAGAAGCGCGTGTTCCGGCACAACGACCTCGACCATCTCGAGGAGCTGCTTGCGGCAACCGATCCCGACACGCCCAAGCTAGTCGCGTTCGAGAGCGTCTATTCGATGGACGCGGACATCGCGCCGATCGCGGCGATTTGCGACCTCGCGGACAAGTACAACGCCCTCACCTATCTCGACGAGGTCCACGCCGTCGGCATGTACGGAGACCACGGCGGCGGCATTTCGGAGCGCGACGGCGTGGCCGAGCGGCTGACGATCATCGAGGGGACGCTCGGCAAGGCGTTCGGCGTGATGGGCGGCTATATCGCGGCCGACAAGACCGTCGTCGACTGCATCCGCTCGTACGCGCCCGGCTTCATCTTCACGACTTCGCTGTCGCCCGTGCTCGTCGCCGGGGCGCTCGCGAGTGTCAGGCACCTCAAGCAATCGCAGGAGGAGCGGCGCGCGCAGCAGGAATCCGCGGGGATGCTGAAGGCCAAGTTCGCGGCTGCCGGCCTTCCGGTGATGCCGAGCGAAACGCACATCGTGCCCTTGCTCGTCGGTTGCCCGGTGAAGGCGAAACGGGTCAGCGACATCCTGCTCGGCGAGTACGGCCTCTACGTTCAGCCGATCAACTTCCCCACCGTCCCCCGCGGCACCGAGCGCCTGCGCTTCACCCCCGGGCCGACGCACACTGCCGGAATGATGGACGAGCTGACCAGCGCCCTGGTCGAGATCTTCGGCCGGGAGGAGCTGCGCGAGGCGGCTTAGGCTGGTGAATCCCGCGCGGCTGCCGTAGTCAGGGATCATGCGCATCGCTCTCGCCGCCGATCATGCTGGTTACCTGTTGAAGGACGAGCTCGCCGCGTGGTTGCGTGACCGGGAGCACGAGGTGACCGACCTCGGGACGAACGGCCCGGAGAGCGTCGATTATCCTCAGTTCGGAGCGCGCGTTGCCGATGCCGTCGCTTCCGGCGAGGCTGAACGCGGAATCGCCGTGTGCGGCTCCGGCATCGGCATCTCCATCGCAGTCAACCGAAACCACCGCTGCCGCTGCGCGCGGGTCGACGATCCGTTATCGGCCCAGCTCGCCCGCGAGCACAATGACGCGAACGTGCTCGCGCTCGGCGCCCGCCTGATCGGCAGCGACATGGCGAAGGCGTGCGTCCTCGCCTTCCTCGACACCGATTTTGCCGGCGGACGGCACCAGCGCCGCGTCGACCAGCTCTCCCACGAACTGCAGGACTCCGACTGATGGCCACTGCCGCCGACCTCGAACAGGACCAGAATTACCACGTTCCGCGCGGCTTCTTCACCAGCGGCCTCGCCGAAAAGGACAATGCGGTCGAGGACGCCATCCGCGCCGAGCTTCGGCGCGAGCAGACGCAGATCGAGCTCATCGCCTCGGAGAATATCGTCAGCAAGGCAGTGCTCGAGGCCCAGGGGTCCGTCCTCACCAACAAATATGCGGAGGGCTATCCCGGCCGCCGCTACTACCAGGGCTGCGCGCCGTCGGACGCGGTGGAAACGTTGGCCATCGAGCGCGCGAAGAAGCTGTTCAATTGCGACTTCGCCAACGTGCAGCCACATTCCGGAGCGCAGGCGAACGGAGCGGTGATGATGGCGCTCCTCAAGCCCGGCGACACGATCATGGGCCTGAGCCTCGCCGCCGGCGGTCACCTCACCCACGGCGCTCCGCCGGCCCAATCGGGCAAATGGTTCAACGCGGTCCAGTACGGCGTGCGACAGGACGATCACCTGGTCGATTTCGACGAGGTCGATCGGCTGGCGAAGGAGCACCGGCCCCGGATGATCATCGCCGGCGGCTCGGCCTATCCGTGCCATTTCGACTTCGCCCGCTTCCGCCGGATCTGCGATGAGGTCGGCGCGATCTTCATGGTCGACATGGCCCATTTCGCGGGTCTCGTGGCAGCGGGAGAGCATCCCACGCCGTTCGGCCACGCGCATGTGGTCACGACGACCACGCACAAGACCCTCCGCGGGCCCCGCGGCGGCATGGTGCTGACCGACGACGAGGACATCGCGAAGAAGATCAATTCGGCCGTCTTCCCTGGCCTCCAGGGCGGACCGCTGATGCACGTGATCGCCGCCAAGGCCGTCGCGTTCGGCGAAGCCCTGCAGCCCGAGTTCAAAGCCTATGCGAAGGCCGTCATCGCCAACGCGAAGACCCTCGCCAACCGGCTGAAGGAGCGCGGCGCGGACCTCGTCGCCGGTGGCACAGACACGCACCTGGCGCTCGTCGACCTGCGGCCGCTCGGGCTCACCGGCAAGGACGCCGACGAAAGCCTCGAGCGCGCGGGGATCACCTGCAACAAGAACGGCGTTCCGTTCGACCCGCTCCCACCGGTCAAGACCAGCGGCATCCGCGTCGGCTCCCCCGCAGGTACCACGCGCGGCTTCGGTGAGGCGGAGTTCCGCGACATCGCCGACATGGTCGCCGACGTCCTCGACGGTCTTCAGGCGAACGGCCTCGAAGATAATGGCGCCGTCGAGCGGCAGGTGAACGCGCGCGTGCTCGAGCTCTGCGCCCGCTTCCCCATCTACCAGGGGTAAGATGCGCTGTCCCTTCTGCGCCCATGAAGACAGCCAGGTAAAGGACAGCCGGCCGAGCGAGGATGGCGCCGCGATCCGGCGCCGGCGCCAGTGCGAGGCCTGCGGCGCGCGCTTCACCACCTTCGAGCGCGTCCAGCTGCGCGACCTCACCGTCGTCAAGAAGAACGGCGAGCGCGAACCGTTCGAGCGCGACAAGCTGGCACGGGCGATCGGCCACGCGACGCGAAAGCGCGACATCCCCGCCGACAAGATCGACCGCATGATCACCGGCATCCAGCGCCGCCTGGAAACGCAGGGCGACGAAGTGAAAAGCGCCGAAATCGGCGAAGCCGTGATGGACGGCCTCAAGGCGCTCGACCACGTCGCCTACATTCGCTTCGCGAGCATCTACAAGGACTTCAGCGAGCCGGGCCACTTCGCCGAGATCGCCGAAAGCGTCGAGAAGGAAGCAGGACCGAGTCCCGGAGACCCGAAGAAATCGCCGCCGGAACGCCTGCTGTGAGAGGCAGCGCAAGCGAACCGAACAAGCCTGTGATCGTCCTCGTCCGCCCTCAACTCGGGCAGAATATCGGCAAGGCGGCTCGGGCGATGCTCAATTTCGGACTGACCGAGCTGCGGCTCGTCTCCCCTCGGGACGGCTGGCCGAACCCGGACGCGGGGCCCGCCGCAAGCGGCGCTGACGTCGTGCTAGAACGCGCCCAGCTGTTCGACACCGTCGAAGCCGCGATCGCCGACTGCAGCCAGGTCTTTTCTTCGACGGTCCGCCGTCGCGATCTCGTCATGCCTGTCTTGAGGCCGGAGGAAATGGCGGACCGGATCGCTGCATCGAGCGCCAAGAGCGCCATTATCTTCGGCCCTGAACGCTCGGGTCTCGAAACCGAGGAGGTGGCGCTTGCCAGCGCGATCGTGACGGTTCCCATCAATCCAAAATTCGGCTCCTTGAACCTAGCGCAGGCGGTAATCCTGCTCGCATACGAATGGTCGCGGCGGAGCGCTCTCGCGCAGCCTCCGGCGAAGGAGCTCGAGCCCGCTGCTCCGCACGGCGAGCTCGACGGGTTGATCAGCCAGCTCAACGATGAGCTCGAACACAAGGGCTATTTCCACCCGCCGTCGCGCACGGAGGCAACGAAGAACACGTTACGGACGATCTTCACGAAGACCGGATGGTCATCGCGCGAAGTGAAGGCCGTGCGCGGCGTCATCCGCGCCCTTGTCGGGCCGCCAAGGAACCGCCGCTGAATCTCATTTCGATTGCTAATCGAGACGCTTAGGCGCATCATCGACCTGTCGAACTGCAGGAGAACGACGATGGTGCCTCTTCTTTTGGCATTGGTTCTCGCGCCGCCCGCTGGCTCTGGTTCAATCGGCGAGAGCAGGATGATCCTCAGGGACCCGCAGCAAGGCCCGACGCCGGTCACGAGCATGTTCATGATCCCGGCTCGCGTGCCGGACTGCACCGACCGCTACCAGGCGCAGCGCGCGGCCGAGGAGCGGATCCGGGGCTTCGAGCCGGAATGCATGCTGCCGCTCAAAAGCGACACCAAGCCGCGACCGCAGTGAGGCTCCCGCGGCAGATGGATTGATCTACCCGTCGTTCGTCGAAAAGTGCTGGCTGCCCAAGTAGATAAAGCTCCAGAGCGCTCAACCCAACACCCCTTCAGCGTCAGTTATGAGCATTGACGAGGGTGTAGGGTTTACGCACAACGACTGAGCTCGGCTTCAGTCCAGGGAGGGTTTTTCGATGTCCATTCTTTTGGCCTTGTTGCTCGTTTCCGGCCAATCCGGCGCTGCTCAGCAGCCGACCGCCATGCCAGTAACTGCCGCTCCAACGGAGAAGAAAGCTGAGGAGCGGAAAATTTGTCGCGTGCAGGAGGCGGAGAGTGGCTCACATATGAGCAAGCGCACTTGCCATACCGAGCGTGAGTGGGACCTTATCGCGCAAGGTGTGAATCTCAGCGACAAGGCAATTAAGAGTTCCACCCCCGAATAGAGGACCGCTCGCTTCATGCTCGGCCATTGCGCGCGGGATGACAGCAGACGGGCCCGAAACTTGACGCTGCCGATCTGCCCCCGTAGGTGCGCGGCTCGCAATTGATCCCGCATGCCTGGTGAAGCGGCGATCGCGCTGAGCAAACTGGCTCAGCGGTGCGGTCCCGGGCACTCGTAAGACGCGAATTGGAGAACAGAAGTGACGAAGCGCACCAGCGCCAAATACAAGCTCGACCGCCGCATGGGCGAGAACGTCTTCGGACGGCCCAAGAGCCCGGTCAACCGCCGCGAATATGGGCCCGGCCAGCACGGGCAGCGGCGCAAGGGCAAG
Organism: Sphingomonas sp.; assembly: GCA_013361785.1. GTDB lineage: Bacteria > Pseudomonadota > Alphaproteobacteria > Sphingomonadales > Sphingomonadaceae > Sphingomicrobium. Next base: position 848 of record JABFXK010000114.1, on the reverse strand, counting down.
CTCAGCGACTACGGAATCCAGCTCCGCGCCAAGCAGAAGCTCAAGGGCTCTTACGGCGACATCACCGAGAAGCAGTTCAAGAAGAACTACATCGACGCCAGCCGGATGAAGGGCGACGCGTCGCAGAACCTGATCGGCCTGCTCGAGCGCCGGCTCGACATGGTCGTCTATCGCGCGAAGTTCGCCCCGACGATCTGGGCGGCTCGCCAGCTCGTCAGCCACGGTCACATTCGGGTCAACGGCGTGAAGTGCAACGTCGCTTCCCGCCGGGTGAATGTCGGCGACGTGGTCGAGCTCGGCCCCAAGGCGCAGGAAATGGCGCTGGTGATCGAGGCGCAGAGCCTCGCCGAACGCGACATCCCTGATTATGTCGTTCCGGACGGCACATCGAAGATCAGCTTCACACGCGTGCCGAAGCTCGACGAGGTCCCCTATCCTGTGCGGATGGAGCCGAACCTCGTCATCGAATTCTACTCGCGCTGATCGGCGGAATCGGCGAATTCAAAGGGCGGCCCCCCAAGGCCGCCCTTTTTCTTAGTGGCCAATCGTCTGTTCGAGCAGCTCTCCGATGCGGGTCAGAAGATCTGTTCGCGCCGCCGAATCGTCGAGTTGGTGGTCGAGGCCCTTGTACTGCAGGAACTGCACCTGCTTCCCCGCGGCCTGAAGCGCCGACGCCATCCTCTGCGACTGCGAGAAATTGACGTTCTGGTCCATGTCGCCGTGGGCGAGCAGCACCGGAACCTGAATTTGGGCGGCATGTCGATCGGGCGAACCGTCGATAACATGCGGTCCCGAGCCCACGAAATCCTCGAGGATCTGTGCGTTTGTGTACGCTTGTGCTTCCTGCT
>JABFXK010000083.1 GCA_013361785.1 Sphingomonas sp. | reverse complement strand
GACCGCGCACTCCGTCGATCCAGGTTTCGACGACCTGCAGCTGATCGTTGAGCAGCACCAGGCTTGCACGCATGCCAGGCGCGATTCGCCCGAGCTCATGATCGACGCCGAGGAAGGTTGCGGGGTTGGCGCTCGCCATCATCGCCGCATCGGCCAGATCGAGTCCGAGCATGGTGACCGCGTTGCGAACTGCTGTTGCCATGTCGAGATCGGAGCCCGCGAGCGTTCCGTGTGCATTGACGCATTTGCCCCCGGCGGCGGAGATCTTTTCGCTGTTGAGCATGAAGCTTTTCGAACCTCCAACACTTGGCATCGCGTCGGTCACCAGCATGAATCGGCGAAGCGCAGTCGCCCTGAACGCAATCTTCAGCACGCGCGGATCGACGTGATGGCCGTCGGCGATGATCCCGCACCAGCTGTTCTGGTCATAGAGCGCAGCGCCGACGACGCCGGGCTCGCGCGAGCCCAGTGGGGACATGGCGTTGAACAGATGGGTGAAGCCGCGAAGCCCGTTGCGGAGCGCTTCGAACACCTGATCGGCGGTGGCCTGCGTGTGCCCCGCCGAGACGACGACGCCCGCAGCCGCCAGCTGCCGAATTGCGTCGGCCGGAACCGCTTCGGGTGCGAGCGTGACGACCGTCTTGCCGCCGGTCGGCCGGCTCAGAAGCTCGATGTCGGTATTGCTGATCGGGCGAAGCTTGGTCGGGTCGTGGATGCCCTTCTTGGCCGGGTTGAGGAACGGCCCTTCTATGTGCACTCCCAGCACGCCGGGAACGCCGGCGGCAATCGCGGTCCGCGCCGCGTCGATTGCCGCCGCGATCTTCGCCGAATCGTCGCTGATCAGCGTCGGGAGGAAGCCGGTCGTTCCGAACTGCCGATGGGTCCGCGCGATCGCCGCTATCGTCTCCACGCTCGGATCGTCGTTGAACAGCCGGTCGCCCCCGCCGTTGACCTGCACGTCGATGAAGCCGGGAACGAGGATGTGCCCGCATAGATCAAGAACTTCGGGATCGTCGGGGAGGTCGCCAGCGGTCACGTCACGGATGCGTCCGTCTTCGACGACAACCGCCTGCGCGGTGACGAACTTGCGGCCGATCAGTACGCGACCGTTGACCAGCGCCACAGCCATCAGCGCGTCTCCGTCACTTTGGCGAGGTGCGGCGGCCGGTCAGGGTCGAGGCCCCGAGCCGCGGCAAGCGCATTTGCCGCGCGGTAAAAGGATTGGATCTGGACAATGGGCTCGAGCAGCGGTGAAGAACGGATGCTCGGCAGCCCCACTGCCCGGGGAGCCGTTCCGCCAGCGAGAAACACGTCCGCTCCTCGCTCGATCAGCGCCGATGCCGTTTCTTCGATATCGCTGCCGGTTTCATCGGACTGGCTGAAGATCAGCACCGGAAAACCGTCGCGGACGAGCGCCATGGGACCGTGCCGGAGCTCGGCGGTGCTAAACGCTTCCGCGTGGAGCTGCGACGTTTCCTTGAGTTTGAGCGCGGCCTCCTGCGCGACTCCGAAGCCGATGCCGCGGCCCAGGACATACATGTCGGTCGAGTGTTCGAGTGCGCCGACGAGCGACGACCAGTCCAGCTCCCATGCCTGCCGCAAAAGCTCTGGGAGCTCGACAAGTGCCTGGCGCAGCGAGTCGTCGTCGCTCCACTCGGCAACAAGCCGCGCAATCGCGGCGAGCGAGGCAATGAACGACTTTGTCGCGGCGACGCTGCGCTCGGTTCCCGCAGCGAGGCCGAACAGCTCGTCGGCCATTTCCGCCAGCGGCGATTCGGTGTCGTTCACCAGGGCGATGACGCACGCGCCGGCCTCTTTCAGGCTCGCGATGGTCGACAGCAGATCGGGACTTCGGCCCGATTGCGAAATCACCAGACAGACCGCGCCGTGGGCGTGGAGACGCGAGGCGTAGACCGAGGCTACCGACGGGGCCGCCGACGCGACCGGAATACCGAGGCGGGTCTCGATCGCATATTTAGCGAACGTCGCCGCATGGTCCGAGCTGCCGCGCGCGCAGGTGATGACGACCGCCGGTGATCGAGCCCGCAGCATTGCCCCGAGGCGACGGAGATCGGCCTCGAACTGCTCCTGCCGAGCGACCGCATCCGCCGCCTCGGCGGCCTCGCGGAACATATGGGTCGATGTATCGGTGATCAGCGAACGCGTGGGCACTCGACACCCGCGACGTCACATTCGAACTGGAATAGATGGCCGGAAAGCGGCTGCTTCTGCTTCTGTTCATCGGTAAGGCCCTGGCGCGCGGTCGTCGCGAAGACCGTGCGCAGACCGTCTCCGCCGAACGCCAGCTTGGTGACGTTGGCGGCGGGAAACTTGACCGTCGCGATCAGCTCGCCTGCGGCGGAATAGCGCCGGACCGACCAGCCGCTGTAGAGGCCGATCCACACCGCGCCTTCGGAATCGACCGTCGGCCCATCGGGGAAGCCTGCGCCCTGCTCGATGGTCACGAACGGCCGGCGCGACCCAAGCGACCCATCGTCGCGGATATCCGCCTGCTCGATCCGGCGCCTGAACGTATCGACGAGATAGAGCGTGCGGCCGTCGGGGGACACCGCCGGTCCATTGGTCACGACCATGTCGCCGATGCCCGTCGGCGTCACCTCGCCATTTGCGAAGCGGTAGAAGGCGCCGCTCTTGTCCTTCTCCTTATTGTCCATCGTCCCGAACCACAGGCGCCCGGCACGGTCGACCGCGCCGTCGTTCAGGCGATTGTCCTGCTTGTCAGTTTCGACACTGGCAATCCGATCGAAGGTGCCCTTCTCCTGATCGAACCTGAACAGGCCCGATTTGAGCCCGGCGACGAACCCGCCGCTCACCGCGGGAAAGAGGAACGCCGCAAATTCCGGCGCGTCCCAGGTCCGGTGCTCGCGGCTCTCGGGATCGTAACGGTGGATCTTCTTGTTCTTGATGTCGACGAACCACAACGCGTGGTCGCGCGAGTCCCATATCGGCCCTTCGCCGAGCTCCGCGCCAACTTCACAAACGGGTTGGGGCTCGCTGCAACGCATAATCGAGACCTCTCAAGTCGACACCACAGGCGGTGCCGGATGCAGGATTCGAACCCGCGACCTTCGGTTTACAAAACCGCTGCTCTACCAACTGAGCTAATCCGGCGTGGCCACCGCATTTGGGTCATAGCACGCCGAAGGTCCAGCCTTCGCTTCGAGCGATCTCGGGGCTGAGGCCCTCCGGCTCGAACGCGCGCGGCTCGGTGGTGGCGAGAAGGCGCATTCCCGCGGCGGTGACCAGCGCGTCGGCCTCGTGGTCGTTGGGTTCGAACCGAAGCCTGGCCGGCGGGCTGCCGAGGCCCTTCAGCGCGCGATTGAGGTCCGAACGGCTCCTGAGCTTCACTCCGCTGAGGCCGGCTCGGCGCAGGTAGATGCGCGTGTAGATTTCGACCACCGCGCTGCCGTGGTCGGGAAGCGGATCCATCGGCCAGATCGCGATGCCGTCCAGCCGGTGGAGGAAGCGCATGCCGGAGAAGCTCGCCTTGGCGACCTGCGCCGCACCGATCGCGTCGTAGGCGCTCGCGGTCTTGCGGCCACCCTGTGCGTTCAGGCGCGCATCGCATCGGCGGAAGTGCATGAAGCCAGCTTTCACGCCATCCGCGATTCCGAAATAGAAATGCCTGCGGTGGACCTGCTCGAGGAAGCTGGCGGCGCCGAGGTCGTCGTCGTCGCACTGGGAATCGACATAAGCCCAGAACTCGCGTGCAGTTTTCGGCACTTGCGTTTCGCCCGGCAAATATTCGCCGCGTTCAATGATTGGCGGAGCGAAACTGAAGTCGAAGCCGAACAATGTCGGCTCTTCAGCGGCGCGCCTCAGCAGCCATTCGAGCACCTCCTCGCGCGACCAGGCGTGACCGGCGCGAATGAGCCGCGGCGCCGCCTCGCCGCGTGCCTCCGCAATCGCAATGCCCTTGTGCCGCCGCCCCTTCGCGCCCGACCAGTCGATGGCGACATAGCTCGCAAACTGCCTCACTTGCGCTTGCGCGGGCGCGGCTTGGGCTTTGCCGCGACGAAGTCCCTCGAACGCGCGATCACTTCGCGAACCCGCTCCTCGTCCTTGCTGTCGTAGCGGATGAGGACGCCTTCCCAGCCGACATAATGCGGCGTCTGCCAGAAGGTGTCAGGATCGGTCTCCTTCAGGATCTCGATCGAGTCGAGGTCCATCGCCACGCCGAATGACGTGTCCGGCTCATGGCTGCGGAACAGGAATGCGCGGCCGTTCGAAGCGACCTTGACCGCCGGCATTCCGTAGGTCTTGCCGAGCTCGGTATCGTCGAGCGTCAGCGCGAAGGCGATCGCCTCATCGAAAGTCATCAGACCAGCGGCGGCTGCTCGTCCTCAGGCGGCGGCGGGGCCTGGCGGATGCGCTTCGGGCGAGGCGGAGGCATGGGAGCACCGCTTTCGTCCGTCCACCGCTCGAGCACGCGTGCCGCGGCGTCGCGGCCGCCGAGGCCGAACGCCAGCGCGCAGGCGATCGCGGCCGAACCCAGGATCAGGCCGAATGCGAGCATGATGATCTGGTCCGCAAGGCCCATGAAGGTGAGCCCGATCGCCGTGAACAAGGCGATGATCGCATAGCGGACGATCGTCTGCGCATAGCCGCCTTCGCCAGTGCCGCTCGCCACCAGGCCCGAGATGATCCGCGCGAGGAAGATCCCGACGACGATGATCAGCGTGCCGAAGATCACCTTGCCGCCGAGCGCCGTCACCTGCGCCAGGAAGATTGCGATTTCGTCGCCGCCGAGCTGGCGCGCCGCCTCGATCGCCGCAGCGAGGATTACGGCGATCATCGCGATGTTGGCGACGATCCGCGACGGGAAGGCGCTCGCGGGAAGCACGCCTGTCGAGCGGATCGCGTCGTCGAAGCCAGTCGCCGGGAGTGTGGCTTCGATAATCGTCTTCAGGAAACGGCCGGCGACGAAGGCAATGCCGAGCCAAAGTGCAGCCGCCAGCACCCGCGGAATCGCCGCCAGGATCTCGTTGAGCATGGCGATTGCCGGGCCGGAAATCGCCTCGATCCCGAGCACCTGGAGCGCCGCGATCGCGACCGGGATGATGATCAGCGCAGAGACCAGCACTCCGTCGGCTCGGGCGAGGCTGGCTCGCGTCGCTCCGGGCGCGGCACCGGGCGGCACCGATGCCGGTGACGCGCGCACCGTCCCCTCGGTCGATCCGATGCCGATGCGTGCCAGCAGGCCGTCGATGTTCGCGGCGATCAGGACTGTTTCGACCAGCCGCTTGACGATCCGTGCGACGATCAGGCCGATGAAGAAGATGAGCCCCGCCCCGATGAGCTTCGGAAGGAATGCGAAGATCTCGGTCACCAATTCGTTGATCGGCGCGAGGATCTGGCCGACCCCGAGGAAGCGTAGCGCGGCCATGATTCCGACCAGCCAGATGATCAGCTTGGCGATCGTTCCGAGCTGATGCCCCACGGTTTCCTCGGGCGTTCCGGTGACGTGCTTCTTGAGCGCGGGGCTTCGGTCGATGGCTTTCCTGAGTACCCAGCCGACCGCCCGGGCGACGACCCAGGTCGCGACGAGGATCAGGATGGCGATGAGGATCTTGGGTCCCCACAATTCCAGCTGCGCCCGCCAATAAGCCCCGGAATCGACCTGATACATCTGTTTGCTCCCTGCTCAGCCTGTGCGGCTCAACCCGCGTCCTCGCCCGATTGTTGCAGCTCTTTCCGCCGCTGCTGCCAAAACTCCAGCCGCTCCTTCACGCGCGCCTCGAAGCCGCGGTCGGTCGGTTCGTAGAAGATCTGCGGGTCCATTTCCTCCGGCCAATAATCCTGTCCGGAAAAGCCTTCGTCGGCGTTGTGATCGTAGGCATAGCCTTTGCCGTAACCGACGTTTTTCATGAGCTTGGTCGGCGCATTGAGGATGTGCATCGGCGGCATCAGCGAGCCGGTCTCCCTGGCCGAGCTCCACGCTTTCTTCTGCGCGATGTAGGCGGCGTTCGATTTGGGGGCGGTGGCGAGATAGAGGCACGCCTGGACGATGCCGATCTCGCCCTCGGGCGAGCCTAGAAAGTCGTACATCTCCTTGGCGGCGAGACATTGGAGAAGCGCATTCGGATCGGCGAGGCCGATGTCCTCGACAGCGGCCCGCGTGAGCCGGCGAAGCAAGTAGAGCGGCTCCTCTCCGGCGACGAGCATGCGCGCCAGATAATAGAGCGCCGCCTGCGGATCAGATCCCCGAATGCTTTTGTGGAGCGCCGAGATGAGGTTGTAGTGCCCCTCGCGGTCCTTGTCGTAGACGGGCACGCGCCGGTGGAGCAGGTCGCTGAGCTCGGCCGGGCCGAGCGGGTCGGCGATCTCGACCGAGAAGAGCGTCTCGACCTGGTTGAGCAGGAACCGCCCATCGCCGTCCGCGGAAGCGATTAGCGCCTCGCGGGCTTCTGGCGTGACCGGCAGCGGTCGACCTTCGATTGTCTCGGCGCGGCGTACCAGCTCTTCGAGCGCATCATGGTCGAGGCGGCGAAGGATCAGCACCTGGCACCGCGACAGGAGGGCGGCGTTGATCTCGAAGCTTGGATTCTCGGTCGTCGCGCCGACGAGCGTGACGGTGCCGTCCTCGACATAGGGCAGGAAGCCGTCCTGTTGCGCGCGGTTGAAGCGGTGGATCTCGTCCACGAACAGCAACGTCTTCTGGCCCGCGCGCGCAGCGGTGCGCGCCTCCGCGAAAATTTTCTTGAGGTCCGCGACTCCTGAGAAGACCGCTGAGACGGCGACGAAGCGGAGGCCCACCGCGTCCGCGAGGAGGCGCGCGATGCTGGTCTTGCCCGTGCCCGGCGGTCCCCACAGAATCATCGAGGCGAGGCGCCCCGCCGCGACCATCCGCCCGATCGCGCCGTCGGGGCCGGTCAGATGCTCCTGTCCGACCACCTCTTCGAGCGATTTCGGACGCAGCCGGTCGGCGAGCGGCGCGTCGGTGGTCGGCGGCTCGGCCGAGCGGCTCGGCAATTCCTGATCGGCAAACAGGTCCGCCATCGGCCAAGACAATAAGCCCCGCGACGCAAATTGCATCAACGGGCTTGCTCAAGATGCAGCTAAGATATATCTAAGACGCATCTAAGAAGGAGCGCATCCATGCCTCGTCATCACCACCGTCACTACCGCCCCGAACCGCAGGTTCCCCCCATCCCGCCCGAGCCACCGATCGATTGCGAAGGCGCGTTC
>JABFXK010000126.1 GCA_013361785.1 Sphingomonas sp. | reverse complement strand
CGGCGCCACCGTCGATCTGTGCGATCGCGCCGGAAAGCCGCTGATCTTCGTCGTCAATGCGGCGACGCCCAAGGCCAAGATCACCTACGAGGCCGCGGTCGCGCTGTCGCAGCACGGCACGGTTGCTCCCGTCACGCTTCACCACCGCACCGACTTCGCCGCCTCGATGATCGACGGCCGGACGGTGATGGAGATCGACCCGCAGGGCCGCTCGGCCAGGGAAGTGACCGAGCTGTGGGACTATATCTCCGACCGTCTCGAGAAGAATTTCCGCCGGACCGTGTTCGCTGCGCCCGGCGCGGCGCCCGGAATCAGCCCGGCCAGTCCGCGTCCGGTCGGCGGCTTCGGCCGCCGCGTTGTCGGTCAGTAAGGGGGCGGATAAGTGGCTGAAGCCAAGCCTTTCGCCTCTCTTTCCTCGGGCCTTCTCGCGCGCAAGGGCGCAGCCCGTCCGGCCATGCGGCCGCAGGGTTTCGGCCAGGGCGCGCACGGCCTCGAAGATCTCGGCTGGAACGACATGGGCTTCGAGCCGCCCAAGCCGGCCGAAGCCCCTCGCGACGAGAGCCACGATGCGTTCGGCGAGGATGTCGTCGAGCACCCGCGCGCCCACCCGACGGGCCTGACGCCGCTCGATTCGCCGGTTCACCATCAGCAGGCGGAGATCGCCGATCGTCTCGGAGCCGAAGAACCCGAGGACGAGGAGGTCGACGACACGGCCGAGATTTACGAGCCTGACGCTGACGACTTTCGCGCCGACGAAGTCGAAGCCGAGGAAGCTCCAGATCCCGAGCCGCAAGCCGTCATCCCCGAGCCCGCTCCAGCTCCGGCACCCGCGCCTGTCATTGCGGCGGCAGCCGCACCCGCACCCGCATCCGCGCCGCGCCGTGCACCGCGTCCGCGCTCAGCGCCGGGCACGAAGAGCAAGGCCGCGTTCACGCTCCGCCTCGATCGGGAGCGTCACCTGAAGCTGCGTCTCGCGTGTGCGGTCGACGGCCGCTCGGCACAGCAGCTCGTTACTGACGCGCTCGACCTTTTGCTCGAACGCATGCCGGAGCTCGACTCGATGGCCGCGAAAGCCAAACACAAGGGGTAAGATTCATGTCCAGGCCGCTCCGCTTCTCCGCCGCCGTCTCGGCCATCGCGCTTGCCTCGATGACCGTAGGCTGCGCGGCGCCGCAACAGAAAATCGGCTTCGGCGGCAAGGCGGATGTGAACGTCGGGCTCGCCACCCGCGCTTTGCTCGCCCTCAACGCGCATCAGGTGCCGAGCGCGATCGACCTTGCCGAGCGCGCCGTCGAGCATTCGCCAAACGACGCGGGTTTCCGGGCGCTGCTCGGGAACGCCTATTTCGCCGCCGGCCGATTCTCGTCGGCCGAAGCTGCCTATAAGGATTCGCTGACGCTCTATTCGAACCAGCCGCAGGTGATCCTAAAGCTCGCGCTGGTCGAAACCGCGCTGGGCAAGAAGGACCAGGCAGCCGACTTTCTACGCGCCGGACAATCGGTGCTCGACCCGTCGAACTACGGGCTCGCGCTTGCCCTCGCCGGTGAGAGCGACGAGGCCATTGAAGTGCTTGACGCCGCAGCGCGTCAGCCTGGCGCCGACGCGACTGTTCGTCAGAACCTCGCACTTGCCCATGCTCTTGCCGGCGACTGGACGGAAGCGAAGACGATCGCCGCCCAGGATGTCCCGGGCGACCAGCTCGATGCGCGCATTCACCAGTGGATGCAGCTCGCCAGCCCGAAGAACCCGGCTTATCAGGTCGCGGCGCTCGTCGGAGTGACGCCCGCAGCTGCCGATGCCGGTCAGCCGGTGCGCCTCGCCCTTCGCAAGTCCGACACGATGATGGCTGCAGCGGCCTCTGTGCCCAAGCCGGCGCCGGTGGCTGTCGCTGCTCCTGCGCCGCAGCCGAAGCTCGCCGAAGCCGCTCCGGCTCCTCTCCCCAACTTCGTCGAGGCGGTCGCCGCTCCGGCTCCCGCTCCGCAGGCGCAACCCGCGGTTGTGACTCCGCCGGCTACCAACTCGATGGTCGCCAAAGCCGAGTCGCTCGCTGCGGCCCCGCTCGCGATCCTCACCACCGCGGCTCACAAGGCGGCCGCTGAGGTTGCCGCGCTGATGCCGGCCAAACCCGCGCCGACAGCTCGGCCGAAGGTTCGCCGGGCCGCTACCGCTGCCGCGGCGCGCGGCGACTCCAGGATCGTCATGCAGATCGGCTCCTACGGCTCGCCCCAGCAGGTGAACGCCGGCTGGAGCCGCCTCACGCAGCGCTACCCGGCACTTCGCGCCTATTTGCCGCTCCGTGCGCGGTTCGATTCGCCAAAGGGAACCTTCTGGCGCCTGTCGGTCCAGGGCTTCGGCAATGAGCGCGAAGCGATCGCGCGGTGTCAGGCGCTCAAGAGCCACGGCGGCCATTGCTTCGTCCGCGGCCTCGCCGGCGACAAGCCGGTCGAGATCGCGTCGAACTAAGCCGCCGATCCGCCGATCAGAAATTCGAGGCAGGCCATCCGCACGGCCACGCCCATTTCGACCTGAGTCCTGATCAGCGATCGCTCAGGATCGTCGGCGATGGCGCCGTCGATTTCGACGCCGCGATTCATCGGGCCCGGGTGCATCACGACCGCGTCCGCCGCAGCGCGCCGGAACCGATCTTCGGTGAGCCCATAGCGGCTCAGATATTCGCCCGGCCCATCGCCCAAATCCTGGTCCAGCCGCTCTCGCTGGACGCGAAGCATCATCACCACATCAGCGCCCGAGATTGCCTCATCGACCGACAGGTGCGGATTGCCCGAAGGCATGAGCTCCGGCGGCCCGGCGAGCCTCACTTCGGCGCCGAGGCGCGGGAGGAGCTTGGCGTTGGAACGCGCGACCCGACTATGGTTGACGTCGCCGCAGATCGCCACCTTCAGTCCGTCGAACTGGCCGAAGCGGTGGCGGATCGTCGCCGCGTCGAGAAGCGCCTGGGTCGGATGCTCGTTGGTGCCGTCGCCGGCATTGATCACCGGCGCGTCCATGATCTCGGCGACCGCCGCAGGAGCGCCATTGTCGCGGTGGCGGATGACGAGCAGGTCGGGCCGCATCGCATCGAGAGTCGCCGCCGTGTCCTGGAGGCTCTCGCCCTTCTTGACCGAACTATGCTCGACCGAAAGCGAGATGGCGGAGGCGCCCAGCCGATGCGTAGCGGTCGCGAAGGACATCGCCGTCCGGGTCGAATTCTCGTAGAAGACATTGAAGACGATCCGCCCGGCGAGCGTCTCCACGCTCTTCGCCCCCGAGCGGTTGCGCTTGAACCATTGCTCGCCGCGATCGAGAATTCCCCGGATCTGCGCGTCGCTGAGCGAATCGATGGAGAGAAGGTCCACGAACGATCCCGCTAACTTCCGTTCGCCAGATTGGCCAGCGCGTCGATCGCCCCCTGGAGGATATGGGCGGCGGCGAGCGCGTCGACCTTCTCGGCGCGCTTGGCGCGGCTGACGTCCGCTTCGACCATCGCCCGTTCGACCGCCTGCGTCGACCAGCGCTCGTCCCACAGCAGGATCGGAAGGTCGAGCGGCGCAAGATTGCGAGCGAAGGTCCGCACCGACTGCGTCCTCGGGCTGTCGCTGCCGTCCATGTTCAGCGGTAGCCCGATCACGAGCCCGACCGCATGCTCATGCTCGATGATGCGGCGGAGGCTTTCAACATCCTGCGTGAACTTCACGCGCCGGATTGTCTCGGACGGCCCGGCGAAATGCCATCCGGAGTCGCAAATGGCGATGCCGATCGTCTTGGTGCCAACGTCGAGGCCCACGAGCTTGCCGCCGTCAGGGAGAGCGGATGCGAACGCGGCGGTGTCCGTCGTAATCAGTGATGCCATGCGGCGAGCCTCCGCTCCGCGTCTCTACGTATCGCGCCCCAGAACAATGCATAATCATAGACGTGATAGTTGTTGCCGGGCAGCACGTAGGGGCCGAGCGGCGGGATTTGCCCGGTCGCAATGAGCAGTCCCTTGTCGCACCGGGCGCCCACCGCCTGAGGCTCCACCGTCGCCGACCGCAGGTCTGCCGTCGGCACCAGCGTGCCCGGATTCGCCTGCGGAGGCGCGATGCCGTTCTGCGACCCCGTGAGCGGATTGACGCAAAGCACGTTCTTCCTGCGCCGCTCGCCGCCGTCGAGCCCCTTCGTCTTCTGCCACTGGTCGACGATCAGGTCCGGATTGGCTGGCTCCCCGAAAGTCAGCCACGACAGAATGCATGCGGTCTGGTCGGCAGCCGTGCAGGCCGGCAGCCCGAGCGCTGGAAGGTCGCTGGTCACGTCGATCGGCCAGCCCACAACATAGGCGGCCACCACCCGCTTCGCGATCGGCTTGCCGGCGACTTTCTCGCGCAGCAGCCGCTCGAGATGAAGCGCGCCCTGGCTGTGCCCTGCGAGGATCATCGGCCGGTCGCCGGCTTCCTCGACGAACTGGTCGAAGGCAGCCGCAACGTCGCGATAGGCGAAATCGAGCGCCTCCTCGGCGTCTTTGGACTCAAGGAGGAAAGAGCCGAACGCCGCCTGTCTGTAATAAGGCGCCCAGATCTCGCCCGTTCCGTTGAATGCGCTAGCCTGGCTCTGGACGAACAAATTGGTTCGGAACGCGGTCTCGCCGCCCGCCTGAAGCGGCGCGTTCCAGCGGTCGCTTTCGAGATAGGTGGTCGGGTGGATGTAGAAGACGGCGGCGTTGCCGGCCCTGGACCCGGTCATGCCGTCGGGGAGCCATTCTGCTGGATTGTCGCTCATCCCCGGCCGGGCGACCCAGCTCGACGGCTGCGTGTAATCAGGCCCGCCGCCCGCCTGCGCCGCTTCGAAATGGCCCTTTGGCGTGGCTTCCTTGAGCAGGACGTTGCCGCCCCATTGGAAGATGGCGAAAGCCCCCGCGACGACGATCAAGGTGAGGACGAAGATCGCCATCAGGAATCGCCGCGCGCACATCGCGGCGGCGGTTAGGGGAGGCGGTCATCGCGGGCAAGCGACCCCCGGCCCGAACAGCCGTTGCAGCGCGTCGCCGACGCAAGCGTTTTAGCTTAGGACACCTCTCGCGGAGTATGCGTGGGCAGTTTCTTCTCACGTTTCACGGCGCAGCTTGCGCGGTTCATCGGCCGGCCGCTGATGATGATCATATGCCTGGCGCTCGCCGCCGGCTCGATTGGCGCCTACGCGACCCAGGACAGCCTTTTGATCGACGGCACGAACCTCGCCATCAATGTGCTCACCTTGTTGTTTCTGCCGATCCTCCAGGCGACCCAAAACCGCGACGGTGCCGCGCTTCAGGCTAAGCTCGACGAGCTGATCAAGGTGAACAAGGAAGCCAACAACCAGCTGATCGGGATCGAGGATCTGGACGAGGAGAGGATCGAGGAGTTGCGTCCAGCGCCCGTCTCGGTCACCGATCCGCACCCGCACGATGCCGAGCCGGTGGGATAATGCGGTAGATTGTAGGGGCAATCATGAAGCGTCTGGTCCTGTTCGTCCTGCTTGCGGCCGGAGCGCCTGCGCTCAGCGGCTGCTTGCCGATGATGGCGATGTCCGCCGCGAGCATGGCGGTCCAGGGCGCGCGGGGCACGCCGGTCAGCAACCAGGGGTTGCAGCCTCGGGCGCGCGACGCATGCAGCCGGCAGGCTGCCCAGTATGGCACCGTCAACGTCATCGACGTCGAGCAGCATCGCGTCGACAAAATCATCGTCTGGGGAACGGTCGGCGAAGGCGCCCGGAAGCGCTCGTTCGAATGCGACTTCGGCACCACGATCACCGCATTCAAACTTCGGGAGATCCATGCCGAGCAGTGATTCGGCTGGCCTTGCGCGAGCTTGCCGCTCCGGGAGGCCGTCGCTATCGCGCCCCGCATGCCCGTATCGACTGAACAGGTGCGCCATATCGCGAAGCTCGCGCGGATTGCGATGAGCGACGAGGAGATCGAGCGGCTGGCGCCCGAGCTCAACAATATCCTCGGCTGGGTCGAGCAGCTCGGCGAAGTCAACACCGACGGCGTCGAGCCGCTGACCGCCGTGATCGACCAGAAGTTGCGGCTGCGCGACGACGTCGTGACCGAAGGCAATATTCGTGACGAGATCCTCGCCAACGCGCCCGAGGCGCAGCACGGCTTCTTCGCCGTGCCCAAGGTGATCGAGTGAGCGAACTCACTGCAAAGACCATCGCCGAACTCCGCGACGGCATTCGCTCGGGCGAATTCAGGGCGCGCGAGGTGGCGGAGGCGTTCAACGCTGCCGTGGCTGCGGCGAAGACACTCAACGCCTACACCGTCGAGACTCCGGACGATGCGCTCGCCGCGGCCGAAGCGGCGGATTCGGGCAAGTCGAGCGGCCCGCTCGCCGGCATTCCGCTGGGCATCAAGGACCTGTTCGCCACGCGCGGAGTCGACACCACGGCGGGCAGCCGGATCCTCAAGGACTTCAAGCCGCCCTACGAAAGCACCGTCGTCGCCAATCTGCGCAAGGCGGGCGCGGGGATGCTGGGCAAGCTCAACATGGACGAGTTCGCGATGGGCTCGTCGAACGAGACCAGCGCCTATGGGCCGGTGATCAGTCCGTGGCGGCGCAAGGGCAGCAATGTCGGCCTGACTCCGGGCGGTTCTTCGGGCGGCTCGGCGGCGGCAGTCGCGGCCGATATCGCTCCCGGCGCGACCGGAACCGACACCGGTGGGTCGATCCGCCAGCCCGCCGCCTTCGCGGGGATTTGCGGGATCAAGCCGACCTACGGCCGCTGCTCGCGCTGGGGAATCGTCTCCTTCGCAAGCTCGCTCGACCAGGCGGGCCCAATGGCGAAGACCGTCCGCGACTGCGCCATCATGCTCGAAGCCATGTGCGGCTTCGACCCGAAGGATTCGACCTCGCTGAACGAGCCGGTGCCGCAGTGGGAAGCGAATCTCTCGAGCGACCTCAAGGGCAAGCGCGTCGGCATCCCAAAGGAATATCGGATCGACGGCGTACCGGGCGAGATCAACGCGCTGTGGGACCGGGGCATCGAATGGCTTAAAGACGCCGGCGCCACCCCCGTCGAAATCAGCCTGCCGCACACCAAGTACGCGCTCCCGACCTATTACATTATCGCCCCTGCCGAGGCCTCGTCGAACCTCGCCCGCTATGACGGCGTGCGCTACGGCCTTCGCGTGACCGACGGCGACGGCCTCAACGGCATGTATTCGGCGACCCGGGCGGAAGGCTTCGGCGACGAGGTCAAGCGGCGGGTGATGATCGGCACCTATGTGCTCT
>JABFXK010000022.1 GCA_013361785.1 Sphingomonas sp. | reverse complement strand
GCCGGCGCTTCCCCGGCGATCACAGCGGCAAGAAATGCGACATCTGGCCAGCGCATTCGAAACTCCGGGCGAACGTCTGCAATGCGGAAGCTGGTGGGCGGTGACGGGCTCGAACCGCCGACCCTCTCGGTGTAAACGAGATGCTCTACCAGCTGAGCTAACCGCCCTTCGCCACTCCCGTGCCATGAGGCCGGTGCGCGGGCAAGCGGCCGTGCATTAGATCAGCTCCCCCACGACCTTTTCGATCGTGGCGATCTCCGCTTCGGGGACCTCGAACGTAATCGCCGGATTAAACTGCTTGAGTTCGAGTCCGCTGCCAGTTCGCCGGACAAGTTCCTTGATGAGCGCAGGGACGACTGCACTGCCCGGATCGTTGCCGCTCCGGACCTTCAGCTTCACCAAAACGTCGTCGCCAAGAGCGACCGCAGCCTTGGGCGACACCGCCACACGACGTCCAGGCCGGAACCGCGGCCACATCGAATCGCCGACCACCGTGATCGCATAGGCGCTGTGATCGTTGGCGAGACTCGCCGGTCGAGGTACCCGGTCGACGAGCTCGCCTGTGCGAAGCTCTATGAGTTCGATCCTGCTCGCCGGATCTCCCCAGTCGGCGCCGATAGCTGTTGCAACGAGCGCGAGTGGCGGCAGCTGAGCCGCCCCCCATGGTGGGCCGCGACGGTCGCCGAGCGTGGAGCGGGATTCAGCATCCGCTCCCATAGGCGCGATACGCAGAGCTTCGAATTCAGCGAGTGACGATCCGGCGGCGATTAGCAGTCTTTCGAGAGTCCGGCGAGACGGATTCCCGTGCCGCCGCATATCGGCCCAGACGGTGCGGCTCACGCCCGCTTTGATGGCCCAGCCATTGGGTGACATACCCTCGGGCTTGAGCCGCATCAGATCGGCATAGATCCGCGAACTCTCCCCCGTCGCCATACGGGGGAATATCCCGACACGGCGAGCGCTGGGCAATGTCAGACATATCGAACGTTATGTTGACAAACTGATGCAAGATTTGTCTGACTGTATTGGCAATGAGCTCGCGACTGCTGCCATATCACTCAGATCACGGCGGGGTTGCCAACCTCCGCGAAATAGCGACGCAGCGCCGCGCTCGTTTCAGGAGCGAGTTCGACGAACACTCGGCGTCCGTCGTGCGGGTCGGCTCGGCGGATGAAAAGGCCGTTGCTGACCATCGTCTTCAGCCACCGAAGAGCGGTCGTCGCTGGGACGGCCGCGGCAATGCACAGGCTCGACACCGGCACCCGAAGATGGGCGATCTCGGCCTGAAGCAGGTCCAGCAGCATGTCCCAGGCGGGATCCGCGAACAGCTCTTCGGAGAAGAAGCGGGCGCGAAGGCGGCGCGCTCGGATGATCGACCGGATCGTGTCGGCGGAGACCTCCGGCGCATCCGATTTGGCGAGCGCTTCGATTACCGGAGGAACGGAGGGCGGGCCGGAGGACAGCCGTGCGAGCGTAGCCGCGATTCGGCTGACCTCGTCGCTAAGCTGCCGCAGCCGGTCGGCGCTTTGGTCAGATGCCACGTCGGACACGCGCTGGCCCATCCCGGCATCAGCGGTGGCGATCGCCAGCGCCGCTGCTCGCTCGGCCTCGTCGGCGTCGACAATCAACTCGATCGATCGATTGGCGAGCCGGGCGACAATCGGATCGATCAAGTCCGAAGTGGTCGACACGACCGCCGCACACTGGCGAGCTCCGGCCTTCGACTCTATATACTCCAGTACTTGGTCCATGGCCGCGCCGCAGTCGCTGTCGAGCTCGATCCAGATCGCGCTCGCCGCGATCTGGCGATCCATCCGTTCACGGACCTGGTCGAGCATCATCGTACCGCCTATCCGGTATTCCGCCGCTCCGACTGTGCGCATTGCGTGCGCCATCGCAGCGTCACTGCTCGCGCCGATCAGCACTGGAGGCTTGTCCGAATAAGTTACGCTGAAATGCTCGGTCTGGGTCGCGTTCATGGTCATGTCCCCTGCCATGTGAACAGAACCGAGCATCACAGGGAATAACGCGCAAATTGGAGAAAAGTGAGGCGGTTTCGGCTCCAGAACGGACGGGGTATAATGCGAAGTTAATAGCGTCCGTTACAGTTCGCCTCTTGAGGACCGGGGGTGTGATGATTCGCATGTCGAGTGCAGATTCCGCCGCGCGGAGAGCGCGTTGGCTGGCCGAGCTCGCGGACGCGCTCGACGAGGCGCGTCGCGTCATGAAGCAACTCGCGTTCGAGGAGATTGGATCCGAGACGATGCAGCTTTGCGCCCGGATCGACGCTGCGAGACTCGAGGTCGACGCCATGCGCCTCAAGAGATCGCCCGGCGACAGACAAGATTTTGGTCCGGAATGGAGCAAAGACGTCCCGTGGAAGCTCAGCGCCTGACCATCGACTTCAAGTGAGCGCCGAGTGGCTCACGTGCCCACGGGCAGGTCTCCGCCGCCGGAAAACGGCTCCAGGAAAGGCTCCAGCCGTGGAGGTTTCCAGCCTGCTGTCGCGACAAAGGCGCGGTTGAGGAACGCCTTCTTGCCGTAGTGCAGCGGCTCGCCATCTGGGCCATCGACCAGCCCCCCGGCCGCGAGCAGCACTGCATGTCCGGCCGCGGTATCCCATTCGCTAGTTGGCGCTGCGCGCGGATAGATGTCGGCCTTGCCCTCGGCGAGGATACAGAATTTCAGTGAAGAGCCGATCGACACATAGCCGCAATTGCCGACAGCAACCTCGAGATAGTCGATCGTCGCTTGGTTGAGGTGCGACTTCGACGCGACGGCGGTGGTCAATTCGCCGCGCGGGCGAGTTGAGATCGGCGCGCGACGCTTTCCGTCTTCGACCCACGCCTCATCACCGACGCAGCCGCCGTGGAGGCGGCCAGTCGCGGGCGCGAACACGACGCCAAGCTTTGGGGTGCCGTGCTCGATCAGGCCGATGTTGACCGTGTAATCGTCGCCGCCGCGGATGAATTCCTTGGTTCCATCGAGCGGATCGACGAGGAAATAGGTGTCGTCATGAGCCGGGATGCGGCCGGCAGCGACCTCTTCCTCGGCGATCACCGGAATTCCAGGCGCTGCGCGGGCGAGCGCAGCCAGAATGATCAGTTCTGCGGCTCGGTCCGCCTCCGTGACCGGAGAGCTGTCATGTTTCGATTCCACTTCGAACCCGCGGCGCACGACCTGCAGGATCGCCTCACCCGCCTCGCGCGCGGCGACCGCCAGATCATCAGTGAGCCGGCGGTAATCGTCGTTCAACGCGGCGCCATCCTGATTCCGCCATCGAGCCGGACAGCCGCTGCGTTCATGTAGGGGTTTTCGATCAGGAAGCAGGCGAGGTCCGCATATTCGCTCGGCTGGCCAAGGCGCTTTGGAAACGGCACCTGCGCTCCCAGCGCATCCTGGACGTTCGGCGGCATCATCGCGACCATCGGCGTCTTGAACACGCCTGGGAGAATCGTATTCACCCGAACGCCGTCGTTCATCAGGTCGCGCGCGATCGGAAGTGCCATTGCGAGAACGCCGCCCTTCGATGCGGAATATGCCACTTGGCCGATCTGCCCATCCTCCGCGGCAACCGAGGCGGTGTTGATGATCACTCCGCGCTCGCCATCTTCCAACGGCTCCAGTCCCACCATTCCGAACGCCGAATTGGAAATGCAGCGGAAGGTGCCGATCAGATTGATTTGGATCGTCAGCTCGAACTGCTGCATCGGATAGGGCCTCGGCGCCTTCGTCTCCTTGTCGCGGGCGACGGTCTTCGCGGCTGTCGCAACGCCGGCGCAGTTGACGAGGATGCGCTCCTGCCCATGCGCCTCGCGCGCCTTTGCGAACGCAGCGGCGACTTTCTCGTCCGACGTCACGTCGACTTCGCAGAAGATGCCGCCGATCTCGCCTGCGACTTTGCTTCCCCGCTCGGCGTCTCGGTCGAATACCGCCACTCTCGCCCCCCTCGAGGCGAGCGCGCGCGCAGTCGCTTCGCCGAGGCCCGATGCTGCGCCGGTCACCACCGCGGCCACTCCTTTGATGTCCATGTCAGTTCCTCAGACTAGCTGGACGTCCGCGTAGAGTGCCGGCCGCGGACCGGCAATACACAACGACTTACCCGTCCTGAGGCGCGGTTCATCGCGAATGCATGTTCGTTGTGCAGGAGAAGGCGCTAGATTTGACGGGGTTATCCGGTGGGGTGTGGTTTGCAGAAGCTAAAGATCGCCGCAGTGAGCGTCTCCGGACTGGCGTTTGCGCTGCACCCGTCGATGTCCACGGCTGCAACAGCTGCTGATGGTCAATCTGCCGCGATTCCGGTCGCTGCCGCAGTCGCCTCGTTCTACGATACGTGGCACTCGCACACGATCTGGTTCCGCAACGGACCTAATGCTGCAGCGATCGCTCAGCTTACCGCTATTCTGCAGCGGGCGCCGTTCGACGATTTCTCGCAAGGCCCTGCGCTGGCTGCCGAGGTCCAGGCCGCAGCCGCCCGGGCGAATAGCGGCAAAGCGCAGGATGTTGCGGAGGCGGAGCGCGTGCTTTCCTCCGCCTGGGTCGCCTATGTGCAGGCGATCAAAAGCCCCACCAGGGGCATGATCTACGCTTACCCGGTGCTGAAGCCACAAGGGTCTCGGGCGGATGAGATCCTGCTGACAGCCGCTGCCGCTCCCAATTTGGCGGCGTATCTCGCAGGCGTGTCCGACGTGAACCCGATTTACAAGCAGCTGCGCGACGCCGGCTATGCCGAGGCGCAAGCCAGCGGGAACATGACCCCCGATCCGCGGCTGCTCGCCAATCTCAACCGCGTGCGCTCTCTTCCGGCCAGGGGCCGCTTCCTTCTCGTCGATTCAGGCTCGTCGATGCTTACCCTTTACCAGGATGGGCAGCCGATCGATTCCATGAAGGTGATTACCGGCACGAGCGAGCTGCCGACGCCGCTGATTGCCAGTTACATGTATTACATCACGTACAATCCGTACTGGCACGCCCCGGACCATCTCGTGCGCAAGACCATCGCGCCGAACTTCCTTCATGGGGGAATGACCTATCTCAAATCGCATGGCTATCATGTGATCGAGGATTGGAGCGAGCACCCCACGGTGATCGATCCGACCACGGTCGATTGGAAAGGGGCCGCCGCCGGCAAGGTCCACCTCAAGATTCAGCAAGACCCGGGACCACTGAATTCGATGGGAATCCTCAAATTCCCGTTCGCCAATCCCCAGGATATTTACCTGCACGACACGCCGGACCACGCGAAGTTCGATCTTGCCAACCGCAATCTCAGCAATGGCTGCGTCCGCGTTGAGGATGCGAAGCGGCTTGGCCGGTGGCTCATGGGCCACGATCCGGTTTCCCCCGGAAGCGATGCGGAGCTGCGTGTGCAGCTGCCTGGGCCTACCCCGATCTACCTCACGTACATCACGGCTCGGGTGAAGGACGGGAAGCTCAGCTACATGCCGGATCTCTACGGCTGGGACCGGAACCCGCCGGAATTCGCCGCAAACTAGAACGGGTCTGATCGCGCGTCACCGGCCGGCCTAATCGCGTCGGCATGACTTCCGCACGCAAAAGAAAACCGGCCCGGGCGACTGCCCGGGCCGGCTTCTTTTCTCGAACCGACTCTTAGTGTCCGCGCTCTGGCGCCGGAGGCGGCGGAGGCGGAGGAGGCGGCGGCGCCTGGCACGTTGCCGTCACCGGAATCACCGATCCATCCGGGCACGTCTGCGTCGCCGGAGGCGGCGGAGGCGGCGGAGGCGGCGGAGGCGGCGGAGGCGGCGGCGGCGTGTAGAAGTTGTAGATCGCGCTCAGCAGCAAGCTGTGCGAGCGGAACCTACCCCTCAGCTGATCGCCACCCAGCAATCCCGTGCGATCGGGAAGCTTGATGTTCGCGACGTTGAAGAAACGATACTTCAAACCGACGTCGATATTCTCGGACACCGGTGTGCGAACGCCCATGATCGCCTGCCACGCAATACGGCTGTCTGCACCTTCAACGATCAGGTTGCCTGTAGGATTACGCAGCGTGTCGGGAGTCATGCTGTAGCTCACTCGCGCGACACCGAGGCCGACGCCGACGTATCCGTTCAAGCCGTCGTCGCTGCCGAAATCGAGCAGGCCGTTGATCATCGCCGAGAGCGCGTGCGTGCTTCCGCCAACGTCAAGGTGCTGGCCGAAACCGAAACCGGTCAGCGGCTGATCGCGGAGTTCCAGCTGATTGTTGGTGGCGTGCTTGTAGGCGACCTCGCCTTCCAGACGCACCATGCCGAAATCGTAACCGGCGATTGCATCGACATCGTAGCCTACATCGTGGCTGATTTCGAACAGCCCGTTCGACGCGCCGGTTGCCTGGTTCGCTGCATTAAAGCGATCGAACTTCGAGTTTTCAACGAACATGCCTCCGCCCTCGAGACCCACGTAATAGGTGTGGTCTCGAGCAAGCGCGGGCGTCGCCATGGCCGTGGATGCGATGGCCACCGCAATGCCGAGCTTACGCATAGAATTGTCCCCTTTCAGATGCGTCCGGTAATAGAACTGCTCGAACACATTATGAGAGGGGCGGGTGCCGTGCAAGCGCGTCATTCGTGGCGGCTGTTGCCGAAAAGCCTCAGTCTGAATCCAAGCCTTTGCCGAAGCAATTGAGACAGCTGGATTTTTTTAGCTGCCGATAAGTCCATGCTCAGTCAATGTACTAAGAATCGCATCGATCGCTGCCCGGCCTTCGCTGTCGATGATCGTTCCACCGGTCGGAGAAGCGATGGCTGCAGCCCTCGGTCCGACGACTTGCTGACCGCCGATCAGCAGGGCAGCAGCCCGAGCCATTCCGAGCTCCCAGGCGCCGCTTCGGAAAGCCGCCCAGGTGCCGCTCGTGCGCTCGTACAGGAGCATTCCTTCGACAGGTGAGACGAAACGCCACCCGCCGCTCGTCCAGGCCGCCACAGATTGTGACTTCCCCGTCCAGGCACCGGTCGCTCCCGAGCCGACAATGTAGCAGGCGCCGAGAGCCGGCGATGCGGGAGGGCTCGCGAGGGGCGGATGCTCGATCGATCCGGCCACAAGCATGTCCAGCGTCTGCAGGCTTTCGTTATCCCATGCTCGCTCCTAAGCTTGAGCCGCCAAGCGTTGGCGGCGATTGCGCAGCAATTGCTGCCAACGTCGTAGAGAAGCAACCGCACGCCGCCATTCCGGGGGACTGGCGGAACGGTTGCGGAAAGCCGGCCAGCGGGTCAGCGCAGCTGAACCCGTCCGACGTCACGAG
>JABFXK010000240.1 GCA_013361785.1 Sphingomonas sp. | reverse complement strand
TCCAGATCGAGTCGGAGACAATCGGGGCTCGGCTGCCGTCGCTGCTCCTCCCGCCGCTGATCGAAAACGCGATCAAATATGCGGTGACCCCGGCCGCGAACGGCGCCGACATCTGGATCACCGCGACGCGCGAAGGACAGGCGGTCCGCATCGAGGTCGCCGACAATGGCGACGGTTGGGGCGGCGAAATCTCGGCGAGCCCGTCGACCGGCGTCGGACTGGCGAACATTCGAGACCGGCTGTCGCAGGCCTATGGCGCATCGCACCGGTTTGAGACGAGACAGAACGAGCGGGGGGGCTTCAGCGTTATCATCGAAATTCCCTTTGAAACCGGAGAAACCTCCTGATGACCATTCGGACCATCCTGGTCGACGACGAACCGCTTGCGACGCAGGGCCTGCAGCTGCGGCTGCAGGCATTCGACGACGTCGAAGTGGTCGCCACCGCGGCCAACGGGCGCGAGGCGATCCGGCAGATCAAGACGAACAAGCCGGACCTTGTCTTCCTCGACATCCAGATGCCCGGGTTCGACGGCTTCTCGGTGATCCAGGGACTGATGGACATCGAGCTTCCGATGTTCGTGTTCGTCACCGCCTATGGCGACCACGCGCTTCGAGCCTTCGACGCTCAGGCGGTCGACTATCTGATGAAGCCTGTGGACGAGGACCGGCTTGCCGCGACGATGGACCGGGTCCGCCAGCGGCTCGCCGAAAAACGAAGCTCCGAAGAAGCGGAGCGGCTGAAGGAAGCCCTTGCGGAACATGCGCCGGAAGCCGCCGAGGAGCTGGCCGAAAGCACGCCCGACGCAGCGCCGGCGGCGAGCCGCTACGAGAAGATGATCAACATCAAGGACCAGGGGCAGATCTTCAGGGTAGACGTCGATACGATCGAACGGATCGATGCGGCCGGCGACTATATGTGCATCCAGACGGGCGACAACACGCTGATCCTGCGCGAAACGATGAAGGATCTCGAGAAAAGGCTCGACCCGCGGCGGTTCCAGCGAGTCCACCGCTCGACCATCGTGAACCTCGACCTGGTTCGGCAGGTGAAGCCGCACACAAACGGCGAATGCTTCCTGGTGCTCGATTCCGGAGCACAGGTGAAGGTTTCGCGTTCATACCGCGATGTCGTCGCACGATTCGTCCATAAACGGCCCCCCGGAGGCCGCGAAGCCCGATCTGAAGGGTCGGCGAATCCTCGTCGTCGAGGATTCCCCCGTGGTCGGGCCGTTCACGGCCGACCTGCTGGGCGAGCTCGGATGCGAGGTGGTCGGGCCGGCACCGAACATGGCCGCCGTGCGCGAATTGGTCGAAGCCGGCGAGTTCGACGCGGCGCTGCTGGACATCCACATTCGTGGCGAACGGGTCTTCCCCTTTTGCGAGATGCTTGCCGCCAAGGGCATCCCGTTCGTGTTCACCAGCGGCTATGCCGACAGAGGCATGCCCGAGAAATGGGAAGACCGGCCGCGCCTTCAGAAGCCCTATACGCTGGACCAGATCGAAAAGGCGCTGACGGCACTGTTCGATTAGTGCCGCCGATTGCCCGGAGCGGAGACGGCGCCTAGGCGCAGGGGCATGGCCAGCAAGTTCGACATGTTCGCCGCGCTGCATGTGCCGGGCGACCCGGTCATCCTCTACAATAGCTGGGACCCTGGAAGCGCTCGGGCGGTGGTCGCCGCGGGCGCGAAGGCGCTCGCGACGGGGAGCCATCCGGTTGGCGACGCGTCCGGCTACGGCGACGCGCAGCAGGTGCCGCTCGATTATGTTTTCGACAATGCGCGCCGGATCGTGGATGCCGTCGAGCTCCCGGTGACGATCGATTTCGAAGGCGCCTATTCGGCCGACCCGGAGGAAGGGGCGGCGAATGTCGCACACCTCGCTGAAACTGGCGCGGTTGGGTGCAATTTCGAGGATCAAGTGGTGGGCGGAGAGGGGCTTCACCCGCTCGACGTGCAGGTTCGCCGTATCGCGGCGATTCGCACAGCGGTCGGTGATTCCTTCTTCATCAACGCGCGAACCGACCTGTTCCTGAAGACGCAGACCTACGACGATGCGCTGGTCGAACAGGCGATCGAGCGCGGAAAAGCCTTCGCGGACGCGGGCGCGAGCGGCTTTTTCGTCCCGCGCCTTTCAGACCCGAAGCAGATCGAACGGGTGGTCCGCGAGGTGCCGTTGCCGCTCAACGTCATCGCTTTTCCGGGAGCACCCGAGAAGAAGCTGTGGGCGGATGCGGGCGTGGCGCGGATCAGCCACGGGCCGTTCCCTCACCGTGCCCTAATGGCGAAGCTGACGGAAATGGCACGCGACGCGATCGCCTAGGCGCGGCCGAAGCGCCACCATTTGGTGCGGGGACCGGACTTCAGCACGGTCTTTCGGAAGAGCTGCGAACCCATGCGAAGGATCACCCCGACCCACAAAGCCTGCCATAGGATGGCGATGACGTGCGGCCACCATTCGGGCCGCTCAGCGGCGCGCGCGAGCATCGTCAGCGGCGACGACAGCGGGAACACCGCGGCGGCGATTCCATAAGTCGAATCGGGTGCGCCAATCGCGGTCGAAGCGAGGAGCAGGAGCAGCATCTGCCCGAAGGTGACCGGCATTGACATCGTCTGCACCTCGCGCGCAGTCGACGCCTGGGCGCCAATGGTCAGGAATGCTGCGCCGAGCAGCAGGTAGTTCATCGCGAAATAGATGATCGTCAACACCAGGAATCCCCACCAGCCGATCGCCGGAGCAGGGAGTGTCGCGACACCGCCGTGCTTGATCATCTGCACAAGCAGAGCGCCCGCGCTGATCCATACGACGAGCCCCGTCACCGATGCTGCGAGCATGGCGAACAGCTTGCCGACGAACATCGCATCGATCGGTACAGCGGCGGCGATCACCTCGATGATCTTGTTCGATTTCTCCTCGATCAGCTGCGACAGCAACATGCCCGAGAGGAGTATGGTGAGGATGAACAGCAATGTCTGTGCGATCTGGGCTGTCACCGCACGGTCGTTGGTGATCGATCCCGACGAGGTTTGAACGCTGGTCACCGGAAGCGTCGGCTCGGAAGCGGCTGAAGCGCGAGCGTTCGCCAGCAGCAGTCGGAGCTGGCCAGTGGTGCCGCCATCTCCGGTAATCGATCCGGTGAGGTGCGGATCATCGAGGCCGCCGGTGAGGACCGCGCGAATCGGGGGATCGGTGCTTGCGAGCAGCGTCTTCACTTGAGCGGCGGCGTTCGGCTCTGGCGCGTAGTGGACGATCTTGGGGACATTGTCGTCGCCAACGGCTTGCGCGAGCTCGTCCCTCGCTTGGGACAGCCGATCGAAATCCGCTTGCGAGGATATGATGGCGACGACCGGCTTGGCGGTCTGGCTTGCGATACGGGCGCTCATGCTCCCGAACGTCCCGCCGAACAGCAGCGGGAACAGCGGCGCGAGCAGGAAGAAGATGAAGGTCTTGGAGAGCACCGTCGCGGCAAAATCGCGCCGCGCGATGACGAAGGCAGAGCGGACGAAGCGCATCATTGGACCTTCTCCTGGCCCATTTCCTCGGCGGCGCGGTTGCCGGCGATGGCGACGAACGCATCGTGGAGGCCCGGCCGTTCGATCGCCAAGGTCTCGATTCCGGCACCGCCGTCGATCAGCGCCTTGAGCAAAGGCTCGGGGCCGCCTTCGGGGAGCTCGAACACCCATTCGTCGCCTTCGCGCCGCGCGGCAGCCGGGATCGCGGAGCGCCATGAGCCGTCGCTCGCGCGGGTCCGCAAGCGAACGATCGGGCGGAGCTGTGAGCGGGCTTCATCGACCCGGCCGTCGAATGCGACCTTGCCCTTGGCGATGATCGCGACGCGCTCGCACAGCCGCTCGGCGTGAGCGATGACGTGGGTCGAAAAGAGAACCGTGGCCCCCGCGCGCGTCTCGCGCCGGATCAGCTCCTCGAGCCGGCCCTGGTTGATCGCGTCGAGGCCGGCGAACGGCTCGTCGAGTACGATCAGCTTCGGACGGTGGACGATGGTCCCGAGCAGCTGGACCGTCTGCGCCATTCCCTTGGAGAGCGAGCGGATCGGCTTTTTCGCCCACTCGCCCAGATTGTGCTCGGCGAGCAGCTGGTCCGCGCGCCGGCGCCCCTCGTGAATGGGTAATCCGCGAAGCGCCCCCATGAAGGCGATCGCATCGCGCGCGTGCATCGCCGGGTAGAGGCCGCGCTCCTCGGGCAGATAGCCGACCTCGCCGGCGGCCTCGAGCGGCCGCTCGCGACCGAGCACCCGGCGCATTCCGCTCGACGGATCGATGATCCCGATGAGAATCCTCAAGGTCGTCGTCTTGCCCGCGCCGTTGGGGCCGAGAAGGCCGTAGATCGAGCCAGTCGGAACGGCGAGGCTCACACCGTCGACAGCCCGCGTTCCGTCGAAATCCTTGACGAGGTCCCGCGCTTCCACCGCGATCCCGCCGAGTGCTGCGCCTTGTGAGACCTGCTGGAGCACTGAAATTCCTACGAAAATTGCGGCGGCCAGTGTAGAGGCCCGGGCGTGCATAGGGGCCAAAGCCTTGAGGAAGCAATAAGGGACGAGGCGGCGCGCCTGGGCTTCGTCGCGTGCGGTTTTGCCCGCGCGGACGCGGCTGACGCCGCCGGTATCGACCTCAAGCGCTGGCTCGAGGCGGGTCACCACGGGACGATGGGCTGGATGGAGGAGCGTGCACACCACCGCGTGTCGCCCCTGGCGCTGTGGCCGGATGCGAAGTCGGCGATTGCGCTGGCGATGAGCTATGCGCCGGCGTCAGACCCGCTGGCGCTCGCCGAGCACCCGGAGCTCGGACGCATCTCGGTCTATGCGCAGGGCGGAGACTATCACAAGACGGTGAAGAAGGCGCTGAAGGCGCTTGCGCGGTTCATCGTCGATGCCGCGCCCTCAGAGCTGAAGGTGTTCGTCGACACCGCGCCGGTGATGGAAAAGCCGCTCGCGCAGGTGGCGGGGATCGGCTGGCAGGGCAAGCATACGAATCTCGTCAGCCGCGAGCATGGCAGCTGGCTGTTCCTGGGCGTGATCCTGACCAGTCTCGAGCTCGAGCCCGATCCGCCCGCCGATCATGGACAGCATTGCGGATCGTGCACCCGGTGCCTCGACGCCTGCCCGACGCACGCATTTGTCGGTCCACACCGGATCGACGCGCGGCGCTGCATCTCCTATCTCACGATCGAGCATGACGGGCCGATCCCGCGCGAGCTGCGGGCCACGATGGGCAACCGGATCTACGGCTGCGACGATTGCCTGGCGGTGTGTCCGTGGAACCGCTTCGCCGACGCGGCGGCGGCCAACCGAGCTTTTCTTCCGCGCGCGGAGCTAGCCACACCGAGGGTCGCCGACCTGCTCGCGCTCGACGATGCATCGTTTCGCGAGATGTTCGCCGGATCGCCAATCAAGCGGATCGGGGTGAAGCGGATGATCCGCAACTGCCTGATCGCCGCGGGCAACAGCGGCGACACGAGCTTGGTCGCGTCGGTCGAGCGCCATCTGAGCGATCCCGATTCCGTGATTGCCGAAGCGGCCGAATGGGCGCTCGCTCAGCTTGTATATTCGAGTGCGGAGATGCAGGTCGCCTGATCTGTGTCGGCGCCCAACGGCGTCCGCGTGTTCACATAGGTGACACGGTAGCCGCCGCTCTGTCCCGGATAGAGATAAGCGTCGAGGACGCAGTAGCGGCCGCGGAACTGGAGCTTGAGGCTGTTGCCTTCCTGAATCTGCAAGGCGGGCCGTCCGAAATGGCCGACCAGGTCCTGGGCCGACATGCCGGTCAGCCGGGTGACCTGACGCTGCTGCGGGACCAGCTGGGCGGGCTGCTCTGGCGACTGCTGCGGGCGCGTCGCGCAGGCGCCGAGCAACAGGGTGGAAGCGAGGACCAGACGACGCATGGCGAGACGATGCCTCCGCTGAGCGTCCGAGGCAAGGTTGCGGCTGCGCCGATGCACGGCTAGGCGCGCGGCTTCCCGCCTGACCCGGAGATTTCATGACCGACCGCCGCCTCGACGTGCTCGCCATCGGCAACGCCATCGTCGACGTCATTGCCGACGCCGATGACGAATTCCTCGCCCGTGAAGGCATGCACAAGGGCGCGATGCGGCTGATCGACGAGGCGGAAGCGGTACGGCTGTACGATGCGATGGGTCCCGGCCGCGAGGCAAGCGGAGGCTCCGCCGCGAACACGGCCGCGGGCATCGCGTCTCTCGGCCTGAAGACCGGCTTCATCGGCCAACTCGCGAACGACCAGCTTGGCACGATCTTCACGCACGACATTCGCAGCCTGGGCGTCGATTTCGAGACGGCGCCGAGGAAGGACGTCGGCGCGACCGCGCGATGCCTGATCATGGTGACGTCGGACGCACAGCGGACGATGAACACCTTCCTCGGGGCGGCGCAGAAGCTCGGCCCCGACGCGGTCGACGAGGCAGGCGTTGCCGATGCCCGCATCCTCTATCTCGAAGGCTATCTGTGGGATCCCGAAGAGCCGCGGCAGGCCATGTACAAGGCGATGGACGCGGCGCGGGCAGCGGGGACGAAGGTCGCGTTCACTTTGTCCGACAGCTTCGTCGTCGACCGGCACCGGTCCGACCTCATGCGGCTTCTGGATGAGAGCCGGATCGACATCCTGTTCGCGAACGAAGCGGAGATCACGCAGCTTGCCGGCGCTGCCGATTTCGACGGAGCGGTGGCAAGCGTTGCTTCGAAAGTGCCGACTTTGGTCGCAACCCGCAGCGAACGGGGGGCGGTGGCGGCGCGTGGCGGCGAGCGCGTGAGCGTTCCCGCCGAACGGATCGAGAAGCTGGTGGACACGACCGGCGCCGGCGACCTGTTCGCGGCGGGCTTCCTCGCGGGCGAGGCGCGCGGGTTGGGCCTAGAGCGCTCGCTGCGGCTCGGAGCCATCTGCGCCGCCGAAGTGATCCAGCATTATGGCGCGCGCCCCGAGGCGGACCTCAGGGCACTGGCCGCCGGGCTGCTCGACTAGCGCCTTTCCTCCGGGCTGCCGGGCTCGGGAGCGCCGGGCAGCGGCCCGACGCCGACCGACGGCGGCGCTTCAGGCGACAGCTCGGGCACCTCGATGATCCCGCGCGCGACGTTGCTGTTCCGGTACCCGTAGAGGAAGTAGATCACGAGCCCGAGCACCGTCCAGCTGACGAACAGAAGCTTCGATTCGTTGTTGAGGTTGACGAACAGAAGCAGGCAGCCGGCAATCGACAGAGGCGCGACGATGAACAGCGCCGGG
>JABFXK010000066.1 GCA_013361785.1 Sphingomonas sp. | reverse complement strand
CGATCAGGCCATATTCAATGGCGGTCGCGCCCTTGTCATTCTTGATCAGCTTCAGAAACTTGACCATCTCCGGTCTCCCACTTGGCTTATTCGAATCAAAACACAGCACCCGCGCATTGCACCCCGCGAGGGTCGAGCCGGAATTTGGGTGAGAGTGGTTGAGGAATGCTTAAAATTAGCCGTTCGATAATGAACTTTTGATAAGAGCTTCTCAGCCGCCGAGGACGTCATGGAGGCGCTGGACGAGCTCCCGGAGCGGTTTCGTCGCGTTACTCCATTCAGGTGGAAGCGGGCTTTGCAGGCGCTTCTGCTCCGCAAGGCGCGCCCCGAAATCGCCGGGCAAGGCCGGACCGCGCGAATGATCTGCGGCAAGTGCGGGCACCATGAAGCTGCGCCAGATCTCGGCGGGAATCGTGCCGCCGCTGACGCGCCCTAACGAACGATTGTCGTCGCGGCCGACCCATACGCCGACGACGAGATCGCCGGCGAAGCCGATGAACAAGGCGTCGCGGTTCTCCTGGGTCGTGCCGGTCTTGCCGAACGTCGGAACAGCAAGCGCGGCGCGCCGACCAGTCCCCTCGTTCGCGGCGGCATAGAGCAGGTCAAGCATCGGCGCCTGGTCCCGGCGCGGATCGAGCGCTCCGCCGCCGCTTCGGAAGAAGGCCGAAATGCCTTCGGGCTGGGGGACGTCGGGGAGACCTCGGGCGACCACCGGATATCGGCTGTCCGCGATCGCCGCATAGGCCGAGGTCAGCTCGAGCAAGCTGACTCCGGCGGTCCCCAGCGCAAGACTCGGCTTATCGGGCAGCGGCGTCGACATGCCGAGGTCGCGGGCGGCGCGGATGACGTTGCTGCGGCCGACCTGCTGCTGAAGCCGGACCGTCGCCGCATTGCTCGATCGCGCGAATGCTTCGCGCAGGGTCATGCGGCCGCGATAGACTCGGTCGCTGTTCTCCGGCGTCCAGCCGTCGATCGTGACCGGCTTGTCGTCGATCATGCTGTCGGGAGTCCAACCCGACCGAAACGCGGCGAGATAGACGAAAAGCTTGAATGCCGACCCGGGCTGACGCCGCGCCTGAGTCACGCGGTTGAACGGAGACTGCGAATAGCTCCTCCCGCCGACCATCGCCACGACTCGTCCGTCGGGGCGCATCGCCACCAGGGCCGCCTGGGCGCCGCCCGGCGCATGGCCGACCGCCCGCTCGGCGATGCGCTGCAAAGTCCAGTCGAGCGTCGTGCGTACCTTCACCTCGCCGAAGTCCGGCGCCTGCGATTGCTGCGCGTAAGGCGTCACCCAATCGGCGAAGTAGGAGCCGGTCGGGACATTGGAGGTGCGGACGACGGGCCGTGCAGGGCGGATCGATTCGGCGCGCGCGCGGCTGATAACGCCGGTTTCCGCCATTGCCTGGAGCACGAGCTCGCTCCGCTTCTGCGCCGCGGCGAGATTGTGGGTGGGAGCGAGCCGCGAGGGAGCCTGGACCATTCCGGCGAGCATCGCCGACTGGGCGAGGCTGAGGTTCTCCGGATTGCGGTTGAAATAATGGTGCGCCGCGGCCCGGAGACCATAAACGCCGTCGCCGAAATAGACGCTGGAGAGATAGCGCGAGAGGATCTGCTGCTTGGTCAGCCATGCCTCCAGCCAGAAGGCGATGATCACCTCCTGCGCCTTGCGCTTGATGGTCCGGTCTCCCGACAGGAAGTTGGTCTTGGCGAGCTGTTGCGTGATCGTGCTGCCACCTTCGCGAACGCCGCCGCCACGAAGGTCGGCGACCGCCGCGCGCGCCATGCCGCGCGGATCAATCCCCCAGTGGCGGTAGAAGCGCCGATCCTCGATCGCGACGAACGCAGCTGGAGTGAGCGGACTGAGCCTGGTCACGTCGACCGGCGCCTCCTTGATTGCACCGCGAACGGCGATCGGGTGGCCGTCAGCCGAAACAAGCAGGAGCGCGGGATCCTGAAGCGGCTCCAGCGCGCGCGACAACGGCGCGGTGAACACCAGCCACACCAGAGTGAGCAGAATCACCGCGGAAATCGAATAGACATAAATGGGCCAGCGTCGCCGGCGTGGCTTCAGGTTCAGCTCAAGCTGGGTGTCGGAAGATGGACTCTCCGGCGGCTGCTCGGGGGCGAATGGATCGGGGAGCTCCTCGACCGGAACGCCGCCGCGGGTCCAGATTCCGTCTCTTTCGGCCACTCTCGTCTTCCGCGGACTCGCCTAACTGCCTTACTCCAGTAAAACAGTGCCGATCATATATCCAGAGACTTGCTGAACAGCGGCTTGCGGCTAAACCGCCCGAATGCGACGCTTTGCCGCATTGTTCGCGCTAGCCGCCGTCGCTCTTTGCCCGACGGCGTGCCGCAAGCAGCCTCAGGGCGCGGTCAAGGTGATTGTCGTCGGCGGAGCGCCGCAGCTCCGCGATCCGGCACTCGGGGCGCTGACGCAGCCCGACGAAGTGCTCTTGGCCAATGCCGCGCAAGGCCTGGTCGGGTTCGACGCTTCGGGGAATATCGTAGGCGGTCTCGCCGAGCGCTGGACGGTCAGCGACGATGGCTTGAGCTACATTTTCCGGATCGCGTCCGCGAACTGGCCGGACGGCAAGAAGATCACCGCCGAG
The DNA here is from genome assembly GCA_013361785.1 of Sphingomonas sp. Lineage (GTDB taxonomy): Bacteria > Pseudomonadota > Alphaproteobacteria > Sphingomonadales > Sphingomonadaceae > Sphingomicrobium. The sequence goes on along the minus strand of JABFXK010000066.1, from coordinate 4,670 downwards.
CAAGTCGCCCGCCTGCTGAAGCGGGCGATCGCCGCTCGAAGCAAGGACAGCCTCAAGGACCAGTTCGGAGCGGTCGAGGATATCGTTGCAATGACCGATCGGGTGATCGAGATCAGCCTGACTGCGCCGCGGCCGGACCTGCTCTCGCTGCTCGCGCAGCCGCAAATGGCCATCCTGCGCGGCGGCGAGGGCACCGGTCCGTTCAAGGCGGCTGCAGCGAACGGTGGCGTGTTGAGGCTCACGCGCGAGATCGTCTCGACCGACGACGAGACCACCCGCCGCGAACAATTGCTGCTGGCCGGATCGGCCGCGCCCGCCGCAATCCAGGCATTTGCGGCGGCGAACGCCGATCTCGTGCTCGGGGGGACGTTCGCCGACCTGCCGCTGACCGGACGCGTCAAGCTGCCGCGGGACAGCTTGCGCTTCGATCCAGCGTCAGGGCTGTTCGGTCTCGTTCCCAGGCAAGCGGGCGGTCCGTTCGACAAGCCGGAAGTGCGGCGGCTGCTCAGCGAAGCGATCGACCGCGATTCGTTCGTCGGCGCCATCGGAGTGCCGGGTCTCGCGCCTCGGGCGACTTTGCTCGAGCCCGGGCTCGACGGAGTCCCTGCGCCCGCCGCGCCCACGTGGGCCGCGACTGTTTATGGCGACCGGGTCGCTGGTCTCCAGGCGCAGGCGAAGCGGCTATTCGGCAAGACACAGATGCCGCCGCTCCGGCTTCAACTGCCCGACGGACCTGGAGCCGACCTGCTGTTCCAGCTCCTCCAGCGCGACTGGGGAGCGCTCGGCTTTTCGGTCGAGCGCGCCAAAAGCCCCTCGGCCGCCGATTTCGCGCTCGTCGACGAGGTCGCCCCCTCGACGTCGCCAGCCTGGTTCGTGCGCCATTTCCGCTGCGCCTTCGTGCCGGTCTGCGATAAGGACGCCGACGATCTGATGGACGGAGCGCGCGAGACGCCGGTGCCGGCACAACGCTATGCGCTTCTCGGCCAGGCGGCGGCGCTGATCGACTCCGGCCAGCTGTTCCTGCCGATCGCAGCGCCAGTGCGCTGGTCGCTCGTTTCGGCGCGCATCCAGAATTTCGCGGGGAACCGTTACGCCCGCCACACGCTCACCGACCTGGAGGAAAGACCGTCGAGCGAGTGAAACGAATGCGGATGCAGGAAATCATGTCAGGACCGCTGGTCGGAACAGACCCGCAGGCGGTGCGCCAGCGCGTCGAAGCCATGGAGAGGCTGCTCGAGCGGCTGTTCGTCATCCCCGGCCTTAACAAGCCGATCGGCCTCGACGTGATCCTCGACGTCGTTCCCGTCGTCGGCGATATCGCTGCTGCCGCCCTCGGCGCCTACATCGTCTGGGAGGGCCGCAACATCGGCATGTCGAAATGGCAGCTGACCCGGATGGCCGGGAATGTCGGATTCGACTGGCTGCTGGGGCTGATTCCGTGGATCGGCGCCATTCCCGATTATTTCTTCCGTTCGAACACGCGCAATCTGAAGATGATCAAGCGTCATCTGGACAAGCATTATCCCGGAACGCGGACGATCGAAGGCGAAGTCACCCGCCGGGGCTAGTGCGCGACCCAGTCGTAGACGCCGTCGACTTCATCTTCGATCGGGCGGCCGGAGCGGTCGGTGCTCGGCCGATAGACGAAGCGCTGCTGGACCAGGCGGCAGGTGAGCGCGTCGAGCTCGGGAACGCCGCTCGAACGGGTCACGCTGCAGCGGCCGACGCGGCCGTTGGGCTCGACCGTGAAAGTGAATTCCACGCGGCCGCCGACGCCGCGCTCACGAAGGTCGCGCGGGTAGTCGGACTGGCCGATCGCGCCCGCGATCTGGATGAGGTCGGTGCCGCCTCCCTCGCCTCCGCCGCCAAAGCCCTGCCCGCCGCTTCCGCCGCCCGCGCCCGCGCCAAGCGCTGGTCCGGTGCCGCTTCCGCCGCCGGGTGCAGGCGCCGAGGGCCGGACTGCGATGACCGGCGTGGGCGCGGGCAAGGCATGAGACGGCTGAGGGCCCGGTGAGCCGCCGATGGGCTTCGGGAGAGCCTTCGGAGCCGAAGCCGCGCTATGCTGGATCTTGGCTTTTGGTTCGGGCTGAACCGGAGGAGGCACGGGCGGCGGTGTTCGCGGCAGGGCGATCTCCACGAGCCGCTGGACCGCCTCGGCAGGGCCGCCGACCTCGACTTTGAGCCCGTTGAGGAGGATCAGCCCCAATCCGAGCTGGACAAGGGCGACCGCGCCAAACGCCGCCAGGCGCTCGCGCGGCCGCATGGTTGCTGCAGCGGGCACGGCGCGCCCGCCTCAGGACTTATCGGACGTAATAGCAGCGGTAATGGGCGGTCATGCTGCGGTCGACCGCGCCGCCCGCAACCGCACCGCCGACCGCGCCGGCAGCTGTTCCGAGAAGGCCGTGGCCGATCAGGCTGTGACCCACCACTGCGCCGGCCACGCCGCCGACCACCGTTCCGGTCGTCGCGGGTGAGCGCCGGCACACCCGATGAGTGTAAGCCGTGCGGCCATAATAATGGTGGCGATGGTGCCTCGCCTCCGCAGGGATCGAGAATGACGTGGCCGTCGTCGCCACCAGCGCTGCGGCCGTCATGATTTTCGGGAGTTTGTACATGTCCACCTTCCTATGTTTCGGCGATACAACGACTGTGGCCGTTGCAGGTTTCCAACCGCATTTCGGTATCGGTGGGCTGTTGCTCGCCAGCGATGCCGCGCGAGCGTTAATTTCGCTCACATGAACAAGGTTCCGTGATCGAAGGAGCCGAGGTCCTGACGCCCTAAGGAACGGGTCGGCCGTCGATGTTTCCGGCCGGCGAATAGCGGCAGACGAGATAGTCGAATCGCGCCGTGGACGCGAGCGCACAACCGACACGCTGCGTCGTCGGCCAGATCATTTGCGTATAATGGCCGACGTCGCCCCAATTGCCAGTGCGGCTGACGTTCGGGAAGACACCCGGCACGAACATCCTTTTCTCCGATGCCCAAGCGGCGACCATCGATTCGACGGGGTAAGCGCCGTGCGTCCCGAACCAGAGGTTCTCGCCGATTCCACGGCGGCCGCTTCGGTCCGAATGCTGGAATAGGCCAGTCGCGGCCATTTGCGCGGCATAGATACCGGCAGCAGTGCCGAGCGCATTGTCCCACACCAGCGGCGGCAGGCCAACCGCGGCGCGCTCCACATTCTGCGCGACGAGGACGCGCGCGGGGAACTGACTGGCGAGCAGCGGCTGTGCGCTCGAGGAGCCCGCAATCGCCAGTGCTCCTATTGTAGCTACGGTTCGGGCAATCAGGCCGATATGCGACAGGGCAGCGTTGCTCATGAATCGCTCCAGTTCGTCGTTCCCGTGCGGGTTGAGCAGTTTAGCAGCCCGAGCGCGGCGGGTCATCAAGTTCAGGCTAGGCTAATTCCAAGAAATCCATTAAGCCGCCATTCGCCTTTCACGGAGAAATCGATGTCTAAGTATTTGATCGCGCTGGCGATCGCCGGCGTGGTGAGCGTTCCCGCTGCTGCTCAGCCGGCCGCGCAGCAGAATGCGACCACGACGAACCAGGCGCAGCCGCAAATGGTCAAGAAGCGTGTCTGCGAAGAGAACGACAATCCGGCGACCACCATCCACCGCATCTGCCGGACGGTGATGGTCCCCGCTCAGCCGAACGGATCGGCAAGCAGCAAAGCGCCGGCGACCAACGACGGGCCCAACGCGGGTTATTAACGCCCGGCGCAGCGAGCGGCGGCGCTCAGTCGCCGCTGATTTGCGGATCGATGTCTTCGGGATGATCGACGATGGGCAGGCCGACGTCGCCTTTGCCGACCGACCGCCCCGCCATCTCGAGCATCCGTTCGAGCGGCACCCGCGCGCGCTCCATCACGTCGCCCGATAGCTCGATCCTGGGCTCGAGGTCGCGGAGCGACGTGTAGAGCTTCTCGAGCGTGTTCAGCGCCAGAGAAGGGCACATGTTGCAGTTGCAGTTGCCGTCGCCGCCGGGCACTCCGATGAAAGTCTTGCCCGGCGCGGCTTTCTCCATCTGGTGAATGATGTGCGGCTCGGTCGCGACGAGCATCGTGTCCGCCCTCGTGCTCAATGCAAAATCGAGGATCGATTTGGTCGATCCGACATGGTCGGCATGCTCGATGATGTGCGGCGGGCATTCGGGGTGCGCGGCGACCGGCGCTCCGGGGTGCTCGGCCTTGAGCTTCAGAAGCTCGGTCTCGCTGAAAGCCTGGTGGACGATGCAGATGCCGGGCCACAGAAGCATCTCGCGGCCCGTCTTGCGCGCGAGATAGCCGCCGAGGTGGCGGTCGGGCCCGAAGATGATCTTCTGCTCGGGCGGGATCTGGTCGAGAATCATCTGCGCGCTGCTCGACGTGACGATGACATCCGAAAGCGCTTTCACCGCGGCCGAGCAGTTGATGTAGGTCAGGGCGATATGGTCCGGGTGCGCCGCACGGAAGGCCGCGAACTGGTCAGGCGGGCAGCTGTCTTCTAGGCTGCAGCCGGCGTCCATGTCGGGCAGGATCACGGTCTTCTCGGGCGAGAGGATCTTCGCCGTCTCGGCCATGAAGCGCCCCCCGCAGAAGGCGATCTCGTCCGCGTCGGTCGCCGCCGCCTTGCGCGAAAGATCGAGGCTGTCGCCGACGAAATCGGCGAGGTCCTGAATCTCAGGTTTT
>JABFXK010000014.1 GCA_013361785.1 Sphingomonas sp. | reverse complement strand
GGAATAGAAAGGCTGGGTGACTCCGACCTGCCCGAACACCTGGCAGGTGCCGCGGATCGCGCCGCTCTTCGGGTCCTCGAGCACGAACATGTACAGATCGCCCGTCTGCTCGTCGTCGTCGCGCGCGAAGCTCTTTTCGGAGCGATCGAGCTTGGCGATCAGCGTGGCTCGGTCGGGCGGAAGGTTGGTGAAACCGCCCCCGGTCAGCTTGGCCATCTGGTAGATTGCGCGGAAATCGTTCCCCGTCGCCGGTCGTACCCGATAGCTCATTCGGCCTCCGCCACCAGCCGCAGGATGGTGAGCGCGGACAGCGCCGCGCGCTCGGCCTGGCTGTCGCTGATCAGGAAGTCCTCCATGCTGTGGATCTTGCCGCCGCGGACGCCCATCGTGTCGACCACCGGCACCCCGCAGGCAGCGATATTGTTGCCGTCGCACACGCCGCCGGTCGGCTGCCAGCTAATCTCCTGCCCGAGGTCCGCACCCGCTCGCCTGACGAGCTTGAACAGGGCTTCGGCCTCTTCGATCAGCGGCTTGGGCGGCCGCCCGAATCCGCCGTGGATTTCGATGTAGACCTCGTGCTGCTTCGCCGTCTCGTCGACCGCCTTGGCGATCAGCCGGCCGGCAATCTCCTGGTCGTCGGTCGTTCGCGGGCGCATGTTGACGCGCAGAATGGCGAGGTCAGGAACGACGTTGCTCGGGCCTCCGCCGTCGATTCTCGCAGGATTGACCGACAGTCCGGGTGTCTTCGACATCGCCAGCCGAAGCGCGAGCTCGCTCGCGGCGACGATCGCATTGCGACCCTCCTCGGGATTGCGGCCGGCGTGCGCCGAACGGCCCTTGATCACGAACGAGAAATTGCCGCTGCCGGGCCGAGCGCCGGCCAGCGTTCCGTCGGGCAGCGCCGCGGGCTCATAAGTCAGCGCCGCATGCTTTCCCTGAGCCGCCTGGGTCAGCAGCGCCGCCGAGCTCAACGAGCCCACCTCCTCGTCACTGTTGATCACGACTTCATAGCCGAGGCGATCCGCGCCCTTGCTCTTCTCGAGAGCCTTGAGCGCCGCGAGCATCACGGCGAGGCCGCCCTTCATGTCGGCGACCCCGGGGCCGTTCAGCACCCCCTCCTCGATCCACCGCGTCTCCTGACACGCGTGGTCGGCGGCGTAGACCGTGTCCATGTGACCGGTCAGCAGGAGCTGGAGCGGCGCCGTCGGCCGCACCGTTAGATGAAGGTGTCGGCCGTGCTTGATCTTCACCGACTTTGCGGCGGGGTCGATATGCTCGACTGGCTGCGGATGCTCGAGCCTGAGCACGCCCGGAAGCGCGGCGAACGCATCGGCCAGCATCTCGGCCATGCGCTCGAGCCCGCCGAGGTTGCGTGAGCCGCTGTTCACCGCGGCCCAGGCGAGCACCTGATCAAGCATGGGTTCGGCGCTGGCGCGCTCGACCGCTTCGCGTTCGAAGGACGACAATTCCCCCATGCCGTGGCTCTAGCGAGGGCCACGGCTGAAGGCCACACCGCCTATTCCGCGGCGGTCGCGATTCCCAACCGCTGCTTGGCGGACGCGACCATTTCCTTGAAGCGCGGCTCCGCGCGGAGCGGGTCGAGGTCCGGATCGACCTCCAGGTGCCGCATCAGCGTTTTGCTGCTGAGCCGCTCGAAGAAGGGTTCCAGCGTATTCAGCGTCTCCTGGATGTCGCCAAGCTGACGGACGATCGTGCACGCGAGATTGTAGCGCATGTTCAGGTTGTCGGGATCGAGCAGGAGCGCTCGGCGAATCCATTCGCGCGCGCGGTCCGGATCGCCGAACATCGCGAGGGCGTAGGCGCCCACAGCGAGCGCGGTGCCGTTCGTCGGATCCTGCGATACTGCCTTTTCGACCCGCTCCAGCGCTGTCTTGGCGGCCCGCCGCATGTTCGCTTTGTCTTCGAGGGAGTCATAGCAGGTGATCAACATCATCGGATTGGACCAGTCGCTCTCCATGACCGACGCGGCCTTCTCGAAATACGGCACGGCTTCTTTGATGCGCCCGTGGCGGAACAGCATCCGGGCGACTTCGCGGTTCACCTCCCACGAATCGGGGTCGAGCTTGAGCGCCGTCTTGAGCTGTTGCTGGGCATCATCCGCGCTGCCCTCTTCCTCCAGGTAGCGCGCCTTGATGCAATGCGCCTCCGGCAAACCAGGATTGATTGCCAGCGCGCGCTCGGCAGCAGGAAGCGCATTCTCATCCCGGCCGTGGACGAACCGAAGCTCGAGCTGAGCGAGGGCGAGCAGAGCCCAGGCTTGGGCGTAATTGGGATCGAGCAGCGTCGCCTCGTGACACAGCCGCACGATCGCCTCGTCGCGGCGCGTGCTTCCGAATGTCCCGCTGATCCATTGCTGCCGGGCCATCAGATAAAGGTTGTAGGCGTCGGCGTTATTCGTGCCCCGATGCTCGATCGCCTTTTTCTCGTTGGGCAGAAGCTTGACCTTGAGCGCTTCGACGATCGCTTTCGAAATCTCGTCCTGAATTTCGAAAATGTCGGTGAGGTCGCGATCGTACCGGTCGGCCCAGACATGGTCGCCGGCGGCGCCGTCGATCAGCTGTGCGGTGATACGCACCCGATTGCCCGCCTTGCGGACGCTGCCTTCGAGGACATAGGTGACGCCGAGCGTCCTTGCGACCTCCTTCACGTCAACCGAATGGCCCTTGAATGTGAAGGCCGTGTTGCGTGCGACGACCGAGAGCGCGGACACTTTGGACAGGTCGGTGATAATGTCCTCGGTGATTCCGTCGCTGAAATATTCCTGCTCCGGCTCGCCGCTCATATTGATGAACGGAAGGACGCAGACCGACGCTTTCTTGGCTGCTGCCGAAGCAGGCTGACCGCGCGAAGTGGTGGCAGTACCCGCTTCACTGCCGCAAGTGCGCGCGATCGCTTCGATGAGGTCGCCCATGGCGTCGGGCCGGCCTCTGCCGTCCCAACCGCCGAGATCGATCGTCTGGAACTGACGAAATCCCAGCGGCGGCTTGGCCGAGGCCAATGATACCGGCACCAGCCGCCCCGAATCGCGGCCTTCCGCCGCTTCGTCCTGGACCCATGCGGAATCGATCGAGGCCGGCGACCAGAGCACGACGACCGCTTCTGCTTCCTTCAGCGCCCGATCGATTTCCGCGGCAAATCGAGACCCGCCGTGGAGGTGCCTGTCCCACCAAACGTCGTGGCCGGCCTCGCCGATGCAGCTCGCCAGCTGCTTCGCCGCTTCGACATCGTCACGCGCATAACTGAGAAATATGCGAGCCAAGCGCTCTCCCCGAACTCTGGTCCAATCTGCGCTGAAGCGCGTTAACCTGCAAGCGCATAGCCGCCGGTTAGCGGCCTAACCGGTCTGCAGATATTCGGCGAAGTCGTCGAGCAACCGCGAATAGAGCTCGCGCTTGAACGGCACGATCAAGTCGGGGAGCCGCTTCGGCTCGACCCATTTCCATTCGCGGAATTCGGGGTGGTCCGTGGCGATGTTCACGTCGCTGTCGCGCCCCAGGAAACGGCACAGGAACCAATCCTGCTCCTGCCCGACCCACGGCTCCTTCCAGATTACGCCGACAAGATCGTCAGGGAGTCGGTAGCGCAGGCGCTCCGGACATTGGGCGACTTTCTCGATCAGGTGCGGGGGAATGCCGGTTTCCTCCTCGACCTCACGGAGCGCGGTCGCCCAGGGCTCTTCGCCCGCGTCGATCCCGCCCTGCGGCATCTGCCAGGCGTCGGCGCGGTTATCGATCCGAGCGCCGACCCACACCTTGCCTTCGCCATTGAGCAGCATCACGCCGACTCCGCGGCGGTAGCGTTCTTCCTCGCTCATGGAGGCGAGTTAGCCTTCAGCGCTCGCAATGACGAGAGAGCGGTTCTAAGATAGCTGCATGGCCACAGCCTCGCACCGCGTCACCGAAACCGAAGCCACCGCCCGCCCGCCGCAAGAAGCGGTCGTCGTCCGCTTTGCCGGCGACAGCGGCGACGGCATGCAGCTGACCGGCGGACAGTTCACGCTGTCGACCGCGCTCGCCGGCAACGACCTTGCGACCTTTCCCGATTTTCCGGCGGAAATCCGCGCGCCGCAGGGCACGACCTTCGGCGTCTCCGCTTTCCAGATCAATTTCGGTTCGTGCGCGATCGATACCGCGGGGGACCAGCCTGACGTGCTCGTCGCGATGAACCCGGCCGCACTGAAGGTGAACGCAAAGGAAGTGCGTGAGGGCGGGCTGCTGATCGTCGACGAGGGCGAGTTCACGGCGCGCAATCTCGCCAAGGCGGGTTACGAGCAGAACCCGCTCGTGGACGGCTGCCTGTCGAAATGGCAGGTCGTCCACTTCAACATCTCGCAGCTGACGCTCGACGCCGTGAAAGCCTTCGGCCTCGGCAACAAGGAAGCCCTGCGCTGCAAGAACATGTGGACGCTGGGGCTCGCGCTGTGGATGTTCGACCGCGACCGTCAGCCGATCGTCGACTGGCTCAAGACGAAGTTCGCCAAGGCGCCCGAGCTCGCCGAGGCCAATATCGCGGCGCTCAACGCCGGCCATGCCTATGGCGAGACGGCGGAGATGGGCGCGCCCTTCAAGCAGCACCATCTCGCGCCTGCGCCCGCGGAGCCGGGGCTCTATCGTACCGTCACCGGCGCCGAGGCGCTCGCGCTGGGTCTGGTCGCCGGCTGCCAGCTCGCGGCGCTGAAGATGTTCTTCGGCTCCTATCCGATCACTCCGGCGAGCCCGCTCCTCCACCACCTTGCACGGCTCAAGGAGTTCGGGATCACGACCTTCCAGGCAGAGGACGAGATCGCGGCCGCCTGCGCGGCAATCGGCGCGAGCTATGCCGGCCAGCTCGGGATCACCTCTTCGTCAGGGCCCGGCATCGCGCTCAAGATGGAGGCGATCGGCCTCGCCGTCATGACCGAGCTTCCGCTCGTCGTCGTCAACTCGCAGCGCGGCGGCCCATCGACCGGGCTGCCGACGAAGACCGAGCAGTCGGACCTCTACCAGGCCGTCTACGGCCGCAACGCGGATTCACCGGTGCCGGTGATCGCCGCGCGGTCGCCCGCCGACGCCTTCGACTGCGCGATCGAGGCTTGCCGCATCGCGACGCGCTACATGACGCCGGTGATGCTGCTCACCGACGGGTATATCGCCAACGCCGCGGAGCCGTGGCGCGTGCCCGACATGAGCAAGTACCAGCCGTTCCCGGTCAGCTTCTTCGAGACGCCGCCGGCGGAAGGCGAAGCCGTGATGCCTTATTCGCGCAATGACGATCTCGCGCGGCCGTGGATCAGGCCCGGAACGCCGGGCCTTGAGCACCGCATCGGCGGGATCGAGAAGGCGCCCGGCACCGGCAACATCGACTATCGACCCGAAGTCCACCAGGAGATGACCAACACCCGCATCGGCAAGGTGCTGGGTGTCGCGAACTCCATCCCCGACCAGGAGGTCTGCCTCGGACGCGAAGGCGCAAGTTTAGCGGTCGTCGGCTGGGGTTCGACCTTCGGCCCGATCCACCAGGCCGTGCGCCGAGCCATCGCCAAGGGGCAGGACGTCGCCCACGTCCACGTCCGCCACATCTGGCCGATGCCGAAAAATATGCCTGTCCTATTGAAGGGCTTCAAGCATATCCTCGCGCCCGAGATGAACATGGGCCAATTGAAGACCGTGCTTCGCGACCAGTTCCTGGTCGACGCCAAGTCGCTGACGAAGGTCTCCGGCCATCCGTTCCGCATCGCCGAGATCGAGGCGGCAATCGAGAGCATGCTCCCATGAACACCGCCACGAGCGTGAACATTGTGAACATTCGCGGACGCGAAGCATGAAACCGATGAGCGTCTTGCCGGCGGCAATCATGCTCGTCGTCATCATCCTGTTGATTATTTGGCTGAGGCCCCACTGATGAACGAGATGACGACGATCACCACCGCCAAGGACTGGGCGAGCGACCAGGAGGTGCGCTGGTGCCCAGGCTGCGGCGATTATGCGGTGCTCAAAGCCGTTCAGCGGACGATGCCGGACCTCGGCGTCGCGCGCGAGAAGACGGTGTTCATCAGCGGTATCGGCTGCTCGAGCCGCTTTCCTTACTATATGGCCTGCTACGGGTTCCACACGATCCACGGCCGCGCAGCCGCGATCGCGACCGGCGTGAAGCTCGCCAATCCCGAGCTCGACATCTGGATCATCACCGGCGACGGCGACGCATTGAGCATCGGCGGCAACCACACGATGCACGTGCTTCGCCGCAACCTCGACTGCCAGATCCTGCTGTTCAACAATGAGATCTACGGCCTCACCAAGGGCCAGTACTCGCCAACCAGCCGCGTCGGCACGCGCAGCCCTTCGACTCCGTTCGGCTCGGTCGACCGGCCGGTGACGCCCTGCGCCTTCGCGCTCGGATCGGGCGCGCGATTCATCGCCCGCGGCATCGACGTCCACAAGAATTTGCCCGACGTGCTCAAGGCCGCGCATGCGCACCGGGGCGCGAGCTTCGTCGAGATTTTCCAGAACTGCATCGTCTACAATGACGACGTCTTCGCCAGCTTCACCGAGAAGCAGGCGGCGGCCGAAAAGCAGCTGTGGCTCGAGGCCGGTCAGAAGATGTTGTTCGCGGGCGGGACCAAGGGCATCGCGCTCGACCGCGACCGGCTGGCGCTCAAGGTCGTGCCCGGCGACGACCCCGACGTCCTGATCCACGACCCGGCCAATCGCCAGCTCGCCGCGATGCTGATCCTGATGCCTCAGGAGAATTATCCGATCGCGCTCGGAGTCATCTACGAGGACCCGCGCGCGACCTTCGAGAGCGCGGTCGTCGAACAGAACGCGGCCGCCGCGTCCGGCAAGACGCCCGACCTCCAGGCGCTCGTCGCCAAGGGCCAGACCTGGATGGTCGAAAAGGAGCCGAAGCCGCTCTGACGTACCGGGCGTAAGTGGACAACCTCACCCACAGCCTCGTCGGCGCCGTGCTCGGGCGCATCGGCCTGAAGCGGCTCAGCCCGCGGGCGATGCCGGCGCTGATCATCGCCGCCAACCTGCCCGACATCGACAGCTGGATCGCCCGGCCGCTCGGGCTGTCGCCGCGCACCGTCCACCGCGGCTTCACGCACGGGCTCGGCGGTCTCGTCACCATACCGCTCCTGGCATTTGCAATCATTTGGGCTTGGGAAAAGCTGAGGCCTGGCGAGGAAGGTCCGATCCGACCCGCCGGCATTTTGCTCGCCTCCTTCCTCGGCGTGCTGAGCCATCCCGCCTTGGATTTCCTCAACACCTACGGGGTGAGGCTGCTCGAACCATTCTCCCACCGCTGGTTCTACGGCGATACCTTGTTCATCGTAGATCGGA
>JABFXK010000085.1 GCA_013361785.1 Sphingomonas sp. | reverse complement strand
GCGACGCGAGCTCTCCGAAAAGATCGGTGGCGAACTCTTAGGGATCATCGATGAGGTCAGCGATGATCTCTTCCATAACAGGCTCGAGGCCCTCGCTTGGTTGGTCATGCACGAGCGCTTGGACGTGAAGGTCGCCCTTCGCGAACAAGGAATGTACCATGACAAGGTCGGCATCATCGGCGATGCCAATGGCGACAGCGTCGCCTTCTCCGGCTCGGCGAACGAGAGCACCCGAGCCCTACTCCCCGCCTATAATTATGAGTCGATCAATGTCTTTCCGAGTTGGCGCGAAGAGCTTTCAAGCTATTTCCTGCCGCACCAGCGCAGTTTCGAGCGGCTATGGGCCGACGAAAGCCGCGACACGGTCGTGCTCGATCTCCCAACAGCGGTTCGCGAGCGCCTCGTCGCGGTCGCGGGAGATCTGAACTACACACCCTCTCCCGAGATCGAGCGGGCGATCGCGCAGCGCGTTCGCGACAAGGTGAGCGCGCAAGCGAGGTCCGTTTCGTCGGCCCCGAAGGTCCCGGCGGAGCTTGGCGGCAAGCCCTTCAAGATGCAGGAGCATCAGTTGGCCGCGCTCGAAGCGTGGCGCGCGAGCGGGGATTTTCAGGGCGTCTTTGATCTCGCGACAGGCGCCGGCAAGACGATCACGGCCATCTACGGGATCTCCAAACTTGCCGAAGCCATCGGCGGGCTCACGGTCGTGATCGCGGTTCCGTATCAGAACCTTGCCGACCAATGGGTCGACAACCTGTCGCAATTCAACATCTATCCTTTGCGCTGCTACGTCTCGCGTCAGAATTGGCTCGAGAAGATGCGGACCGTGGCCCATGACATGCTGATGGGCAGCCGCAACTTCGCCGCGATTGTCGTCGTCAACCGGACGCTCAAGAGTCCGGAGTTCCAGGAGGCGTTGAAGAAGTTACCCGGCGAGCGGCTCCTATGGATCGGCGACGAATGCCATCACCACAGTTCCCAAGCCTATTCGGGATATTTGCCGGATGCCCGCTTTCGGATTGGCCTTTCCGCCACCCCTCAGCATTATCTGGACGAGGACCGCAACGAACGGCTGAACGCCTTTTACGGCGACATTGTCTACAGGTACACGCTGAAGCAGGCCATCGAGGAAAAGGTCCTCACGCCCTATTTCTACTATCCCCACGTGGTCGAGCTGACGGAAGGCGAAGCCGAAGACTTCGTCGCCTTGTCAGAACAGATCGGCCGGATGATGGCGCGAAAGGAAGCCGCCGATCAGACCGCCGACCAAAAGCTGACCGCCCTTCTGATGCGGCGCGCGAGACTTGTCGGCTCTGCGGCGAACAAGCTTCCGACATTGAACGAAGTCCTCTCCGGTCGACATCCGGAGAGCCATACGTTGTTCTACTGCGGGGATGGCACAGTAGAAACCGACGAAGGCGACGAGGCAGACGCCAAGCAGTCGCTGCGTCAAGTTGAAGCGCTAAGCCAAACCCTGCACCGGGCCGGATGGGACGTTTCGCGTTTCACCTCTCGCGAGAGTCGGCCGGACCGCGAGCGAATCCTCGAGAATTTCCGGGTGGGCGTGATCGACGCGCTCGTTGCGATACGCTGTCTCGACGAGGGGATCGACGTTCCTGCCTGCTCGACCGCTTACATTCTCGCAAGCTCGCGCGACCCACGGCAATTCATCCAGCGCCGTGGGCGTATCCTCAGGCGCTCGCCGGGAAAGACGTCCGCCACGATCCACGATTTCGTCGTTGTGCTTCCTGAAAGCCAGGAAGACGAATCCCAGTACGCGCGGCGTTTGATCAAAGCCGAGCTTGGCAGGGTCGCCGAATTCTCAAATCTCTCAGAGAACCGGTCCGAAGCCTATGTGACCTTGGCCGATTACCTCAAGCGGTACGACCTAGAGCACCTGATTTGACGATCTCTATTTGTGGCACACCACACAACCGCCCGATGCCTCATCGATCCCATAGACATCGTCGATGCTTTCAGGGGATCGCGCGGATAAAGGGTTGATCCGACGCGACCGCCGAAGCCGCTCGAGGCGCTTCTCATAATCTGCCTTGATCTGAGCGATCCGCTTGGGCTGGACGAGCTCGATCAGGCTTTCGCCCATGCTCCAGGTGAAGGGGGAACCGTCTTCGAGCGCGGTCTTTTCATACTCAACGGCTTCGGCAAAGCGGTCCGGGTGCTGCTCATACAGGCGCACCCATTCGATCTTCTGCTGGAAGAAACAGAAAGTGCAGCCTGAACGCGAGCGCCATCGGTAATAATCAGGCTCGCCGACTTCCGCGCTCTTCAAGATGTCGATGACACCCGTGCGGTCAATGCCGGCTTCCCGCAAAGGAAGGTGAACCTGCATGTTGATGTGAGTCGATTGATAGCCGTCGCGATTCGGTTCGTCCGCGCGGATGGCGACATAGGAATGGACCTTGACGCCGGCGTCGAGATCCGACCGAAGCCATTGTTCGAGCGGTCTTAGCTTCAGCTGGCGAGTGCACCAGCGCGTCCGCGGTGAGGGCAGAAAATTGCCATATTCGGCAAGCCAGAAGTCGAAATCGCGATCGGGGTTCAACCGCTGGATCGGTCGGCCAAGAAAACCTTCGAGCTTGTCGAGAAACTTATAGACTTCTGGTAGTTCCTTGCCGGTGTCGGTGAAGAAATATTCAAGCGGCAGCTCGGGACGATGCTGCCGCATGTAGACCGCCAGGGCCGCGCTATCCCGACCGCCAGAGAGACCAAGAATGTGCCGGTCCTCGGTCACGCCGCCTCCGCGTCGATCGATGCGTCGGCGGTCAACACGGCGACGGCGCGGGCAAGCGCCGCGAACTTCAGATGATCCGCCTCACCTTCAGCGGCAAGAGCCGCCAGCAACCGGTCAGCGAGCGCCGCGGCCTTCTTCTTCTCGCCGGCACTCAGTTCAAAGCTTTGCAACAATGGAGGGACCTTCGGGTCGACCCCGATCACTAGGGCGAGCGCTTCGGTCTCGGAGCGCCGATCACGAACGACAGCAAGCGCCTCGAGCTCGCGCATACGCCTGCCGTATCGCACCATTTCGATGAGGGCTTGATCGCGATCGCGATCGCTCCACGCAGAAGCAGGCTTATGGACCAGCAAACTCACCAAGCCTTCGATGTCACGATTGCCTTGCTCGAAGCCGGCGGCGCGCATTGCAAACGCATCGAAGTTCAAATCATTGGTGAGGCCCGTGACCGTTTCGGCGCGTTCGGTCACCCCAGCGAAGCTTTCGAGGTCCGCGCCAAGCGACCGCGCGAGCGCCAATGTCATCTCTTCGAGGAGAAGTGGATATGCAAGTTCGCATTCGACGAGCGCATGAAAGACGAGTTCCGCCGACAGACGTTCGCCGAATGCATCAGGTAAGGCGTCAAAAAGAAGCGCTTCAGGATCGTTCGCCTTAAGGACGATCCGCCTCACGATCTCGCTGTCTTCGTTCAGGCGCTGCGTTCGTTTGGCAAAGGGCGGGAGCGCTTCGAAGCGCTGAAACAGCGCCTGGGCAACTGGCAGCGACGCTCCTTCGTGTGTCACTTCAAGCCGCTGGGCAAGGCCGCTCAAGAAAGCGGCCTCGCGATGAGAACGGTCGATGCGCCGGAACCGCACCTCGGAGGGATTCTGAAGGAAACGGTCGACGAAGACATGGTCGAACGCCGTCTGAAAGACATCATCGATATAGACCGCGATCTTGTCCACGTTGGCGAGCACGTAGCTCAACGCCAACAGCGGCATTAGGCCCTTCTTGATGCCGAAGGGCGATCTCGCCCAAGTAGCGAATAGCTCCCCGAGCCGCGCATCGGGAGCGCCTTCGAGGACCTTCCAGGCCGGCGCCAGCGAACGTCCTGCGACGCTGTCATCCGGCGCGTGGAAGCCGAATTTTCCGTCGACCGAGCGGTGCAGGCCTGCGGCTTCAAGTATAGTGAGATAGAGACCCTTCTCTGCCGGGAAACCGCTAATGCCAAGGAACGGCTCCGAGGCATGGTCGATCATCGCGTAGGCAAGTTCACGAAGGGCCGCCGCGGCGTTGGATGATGGCCGGTCGCGTTGAACCAATTCGCTCTGGAGAACCGGCGCATTCGGGAATGCTCTATCGGCGAGTGCGCTGGCAACAGTCGCGAGCGAGCCGGTGACTGGCTTTGAGGGGTCGCTCGACAACCGCCACGACCCTTCGCTCAGGGAGCGTTCCAAGAGTCCATGGAGTTCGTCGATGAGGCCCGACTGACGAGCAGCGATTTCGCGTCTCGCGATCCGGTCGCCCTCGAGTTGGGGATGGCTGGCGACGACTCGTTCGAGCGCCGCTAGCTCGATGGCCGCGGTCCGTAGCCGTCCGCCATCCCGAGCAGCCGCCACCGCGGCGATTGTTGAGGCCGAACCGATTCTTTGCCCGCAAGCTTCCGCGAGCGTCTCCAAGGCGCCAGCTTCGCAGGCAGCGTCGCCGACCAGCAACAAGATGAAGCCGCTGCCTTTGGGGTTCCGATTGGCGAGCCAATCCGCAACTTCGCGCGCAGTCGCCGACTGCCCTACGGGGCACAGGATAACATCAAATGTGCGCAGTGCGCCCGTCGCGAAATAATGGCGTTTGGCGGCCGCGAAGCCGAGTCCGACGCGCTCGGCGATTCCTGTCAGTGCAGCAGCGTCGTCTTCGCCGCTCAAACGGCGGACCGCCTCGTCCAGATCAAAGTCGCTGCCCGCGAAGAGGGCATAGCCGCCAAGTCTCGGCTGGCGGATGAAGATCGCCCAATCGAGAAGATCCTGGATTGCGGCCTTGATCGTTGCGACTTTGACGCCCGGCACTGCCGCACCAAGCACGTCGTCAGCGACGGCCAGGCCCGAACCATTGCGGACGAACTCGATCATCGCGGCCGCTTTGGTGAGCTCAACGTGGAGCTTGCCGCCCTTGGCGGCGGCGCGTTCGATAGCCTCGAACGCGAGGCTGAAGCGGTGCGAGTCAGCGCCGCTCACGAGCGCCATCCCGAAATTGGCGGCGCGATAGTCCCACAATTGCGCGGGCGAGTAGGTGTCGCTCTTGGAGCCGCGGTCGATGAATTCCTGAAATCCGCTCGGTTCGGCGGAGCTCAGGAAGCCAAATAGCGAGCGCTCATTCTGCGCGAAGCGCTGGCGCGAAACCGGGCCCAGCAACAGCGCGGTCACGGGATTGAGCGGCCAGGTCGCGAACAAGCACGCAGCAAGGAGTGGAACATCCGTCGGACGTCGCTTGGCGACGGCCTTGGCGACCCGCTCGGCGTCCCCGCGCGCGCTCCCCGGCCGGTCAGAACATGTGATCGCCTGGCCAAGCAGAGCGACCGTCTCATCGGCGCCGCTCAGGAACGGAATATCATGATAGCGGCCCTGGACCTTGGCCCATTCGTCGCGCGCATTGCTGCGGGCGCGGGCGGCATATTGATCGAACGACTGGTGGAGAATGCCGACCACGACGAGCCGCCCCTCGCTCCGCGATGCACGCTCGGCGAGATCCTGAAGCAGATGAACGTCACCGCCCTCAAGCGCCTCATGCTCCAGCATCTTGCCGAGCTCGTCGAGAATCAGGAGGACGCTCGGATTGCACGGACCGGGCGACAGGAGGCGATCGATCAATTCCGCATCGCTTGCCGATGCGGTCTCGAATGCCTCAGGCGACCAGCAGAGCGGCCCGCGGGCGGCCGATGCAATTGCAGCCCGCAGGCGCGTACGGCTGCCGGTGACCGCAACGACATGCCAGTCGCGCTGTTGCGGAAAGGCAGCCTCGAATAGCTTGCAAAGTTCGTCGCCGGCGAGCTCGCGGGCGAGCTTCCTATTCTTGGGCGAGCCGCCAACCATGTTCGCAACGAGCAGCGCCGCGCTCGATTTTCCGCCGCCGTACGGACCCGTCCAGGTGAAGGCGCCCTGGTGACTATCCGCATGCGCCAACGCCATCGTCGAGAGGGCCTTGGCGACGCTCGCCTGAAGGACATAACCGACGAGCGGAGGCGTTCCCGACAAGTCGGCGTCGATCCTCGCCGATCGCGCGAAGCGCCGGTTGATCTCGACGATGCCCTTAAGCTTGGTCATGCCGCCGCCGCGAGGCTTGCGCGCCGATAGTCGGCTTCAATCAGCGGCGAGGCATCGAAATCGCTCCGGCGCTGGACCTGCCGCAAGCCTGCCGTATCGACCCATCGCCAGGCGTCGCCAGTGAGCTCGCCCAAGGCCATCAGGCGCGTGACGACGCTGTCCTCGTCGAGCTTGAACACGCGCCCGGGAGAGCCCGGGGCGTAGCAGATTTGCTCGGCAGTCAGCGTCGCGGCATTCCCTTCCTGCTCCCAGAATTGACCAAGCGCATAGGCGAAGACGCCCTGCGGCAAGCTCGGCTTGGGGCCACGCACGAACTCGAACCAGCCTCCAACGCGCGCTTCCCGGACCAATCCGAGCTCGGCGAGAAGCGGTTCCGCCGCATCCTCGATCTGCGCCTCGCCCCGCCGCACGTAGCCGCGAAGGAAGACCTCGACGTCGCGCTTCAAGGTGCTCCGCGACACGGGTCGCGGTTCGCCCGACGTCAAGCTGAGGAGCTGATCGACGATACTGGCAGAATCGAACTCAAGACCGACGAGATGGTTGAATGCAAAATAGGTGGTCGTCGTGCGCTCGGGGGCTGACGCGATGTTCCAGTGGACAAGCCAAATCGTCGCCGGTGCCTCGAGATAGGGATCGAAGCCGTCGTCGCTGAGAATGCGGTGGCCTAGCTCTGTGGCCGAGATCGTCCCCTGATGTTCGGCGAACAGCCCGGAGGCGAGCGCCCAATAGCGGATTGCGACCGCCATGTTGCGGCCAACGCCGAAGCGGGCAATTGCATCATGTTCCTGAAATGTTCTAATAGGCGCGCCTGCACCGACTGCATCGTAGGCCTTCCTCAACCATAGCAGACGAAGCGGGAAGGTCTCGTGGCCCGCGAACTGAGCCTTGGTGCCGAATCGTCTATCCCCGCCCCGCATGCGGGGCAGCCTACTGGAGAGGCTCGCCAGTGGCAACCTTAGAGCTGACGAATGGCTGCGGCAACATGCGCGGCCGCCTCGCGGATATCCTCCTCGTTCAGATAACGATGACAGAAAGCGCGCACGACCTCACCTGCCGCCCTTGAAGAAAATCTCATTGCTTCAAGGACATGGCTGGTCCGAAGCTGTCCAGAAGTGCAGGCCGAGCCGGTCGAGATCTGAACCTTGTCGGCGAGGATTATACACAGATGATCGGCATCGACCCCATCAATGCGGATCGAGAGACCACCCGGAACGACGTCCGGATCCGCCGCCACGAGCGAAAAACGAATCTGCCTCGATGCGAGTTCATCGAGAAAGAGTGCCGTCAGCGATCGCCCATGGT
>JABFXK010000129.1 GCA_013361785.1 Sphingomonas sp. | reverse complement strand
AATCTGGAGCGGGTGAAGGGAATCGAACCCTCGTCGTAAGCTTGGAAGGCTTCTGCTCTACCATTGAGCTACACCCGCGCGCTGCGTGGCCATGCCATTTGGGGATCAGATGCGTCAACCGCCAGCATTGACCGCATGCAAGTCGATGAATTAGGAAGCGATTCGCAATGACGCACCTGAACGCCATCGCCGCAACCGCAACCGCTCACCTCTGGTGGCGCGGATCGACCTTTGCGGCGCGATGGCGCGACTGATCGACTAGCATCCGATCATCGACTGCCCGCCCGCCATCGGCGGGCTTTTTTGTTTCAGGTGAATTCCAATGAACCAGTGTCTTACGATTTCCAGGCAAGCTGCGGCCGCCGCGGCGCCGACCGCTGACCTCGCGGAGACCGCGATCGCCCGTCTCCTCGACGGAAGCGATCTCGATCGATCCACTGCTCGCGAGCTGTTTGAACGGCTCGTCGAAGGAAGTCTCAGTGACCCCCTGATGGCAGCGACCTTCGTTGCGCTTCGCGTGCGCGGCGAGACTGCCGAAGAGCTGATCGGCGCGGCCGAAGCCCTGCGCGATGCGGCGAGAGCCTTCCCCTCGCCGGGCTATGTGTTTGCCGACAGCTGCGGCACCGGCGGCGATTTCTCCGGATCGATCAACGTATCGACTGCCGCGGGACTGGTGGCGGCGGCGTGCGGATTGCCCGTGATCAAGCACGGCAACCGTTCATTCACATCCAAATGCGGGTCGGCCGACGTGCTCGAGGCGCTCGGCGCGAGGCTCGACCTGACGCCGCTCGAATCGCGCGAAGTGCTCGATCAGACGCGCTTCTGCTTCCTCCTTGCGCCTTATTATCATCCGGGAATCGCGCATGCCGGGCCGGTGCGCCGAGCGCTCAAGGTCCGAACGATCATGAATCTGCTCGGACCGTGCCTCAATCCAGCGCAGCCCAAGGTGCAGCTGCTCGGAGTCGCCGATCCGAAGCTGCTCCGGCCGATCGCCGAGACTCTGCGCGCGCTCGGGGTCATCCGAGCGCTGGTCGTCCATGGGTCGGGCCTCGACGAGGTCGCGCTTCATGGCTTCACCCAGGCGATCCTGCTCGACCATGACTCGCTCGAGGAGATCGAGATCACGCCGGAAGAAGCCGGTCTCAGGAGGCTCCCGGTCGAGCGGATCGTCGGCGGCTCTCCGCGCGAGAATGCGGCGCGGCTTTCGCGCGTGCTCGAAGGCAAGGCGCGCGAAGCCGATTCGTCGATTGTCGCCCTCAATGCCGGCGCCTTGCTGATGACCGCAGGTGTTGCACCTGACCTTCGCCGGGGTGTCGCGATGGCGCTCGACGCGATGGCATCGGGGCAGGCGCTGAACCTTCTCCATCGCTTCGTCGAGGCAAGCCGTGGCTGAAGGAGTCCTCGGCCGGATCGCTGCAGCGAAGCAGGACGAGCTTCGGCGCCGCTTCGACGGCGTCTCGCTCGAGGCGCTGCGCGGTCGCGCCAGGCCGACCGGCCGCAGTCTTGCTTCCACGCTCGCGCAGGACGGCGCCCGCTTCATCCTTGAGATCAAGAAAGCCTCGCCGTCGGCGGGAATAATCCGCGCCGGCGCAGATCCCGCGGCGCTCGCGCGCGGCTATGCCGGCGTTGCGGATGCGCTGAGCGTCCTTTGCGACGCCTCGCATTTCGGTGGCTCGCTCGACGACCTTGCCGCGGCACGCCGCGAGTTCGAAGGGCCGATCCTCGCCAAGGACTTCTTCATCGACGTTCGCCAGGTCGCCGAGGCGCGCATTGCCGGAGCCGACGCGGTGCTGGTGATGCTGTCGCTGCTCGACGATGCGTCGGCGCGCGCGATGATGATGGAAGCGCGGCGCTTCGGCATGGACGCCCTGGTCGAGGTCCATGACGAAGCCGAGATGCGCCGAGCGCTGGCGCTGGGCGCGCCGCTGATCGGAATCAACAACCGCGACTTGCGCGATCTCACGATCGACCTCTCCACGACCGAGCGACTGGCCAAGTTCGTTCCCGATCGGGTGCTCGTCTCCGAATCGGGCATTTCCAGCTCTAGCGACGTCGATCGGCTTGGACCCTCAGTTGACGGTTTCCTCATCGGATCGTCACTCATGCGCTCCGCCGAGCCGGCGCAAGCGGCTCGCGAGTTGATCTTCGGCCGCACCAAATTGTGCGGACTCAATTGCGGCGCTGATGTGCGCGCCGCCCGGCCAGCGGCATACGCCGGCTTCGTCTTCGTGCCTGGCAGCCCCCGCCATGTCACGGCAGACGAAGCCGCGCCGCTGGTCGGTATTGCCCAGCGCAGTGGAATGCAGCCGGTCGGCATTTTCCGCGATGCGCCGCTCAGCACCGTGGAAGACATCGCGACCCTGCTAAACCTTCGCGCGGTCCAGCTGCACGGTCACGAGAGCGTCGAATATATTCGTTCGCTCCGTCGCGGCTTGCCGACAAACTGCGAGATCTGGACCGCGCTCAGTGTCGGCCGTGAGCCGTTGGCAAGCCGCGGCGGCGAGCGCCTCGTGTTCGACAATGAAAGTGGCGGCAGCGGCCGCAGCTTCGACTGGGCGCTTGTCGAAACCCATCCCGAGCTTCCGCGCGCGGTTGTGGCGGGAGGCATCGGCACCCACAACGCCCGCGCCGCACGCAGGCTCGGCGCTTATGCCATCGACGTCGGGTCGTCGCTCGATGTGAAGCCCGGCCGCAAGTCGCTCGACAAGATCGGGGCCTTGTTCGAGACGCTTCGCCCGGCATCGCGCCGGCGGCTTCGCGCGTGCGCCTGAACGGCAGGTTCGGCCGCTTCGGCGGCTGCTACGTCCCGCAAATCCTCGTTCCGGCGCTCGAGCAGCTCGAGGCTGCATTCCTTGATGCGCAGGATGATCCAGCATTCGCGGCCGAGCTCAATGACCTTCTCGCCAATTATGCTGGCCGTCCGACGCCTCTGACCCGCTGCCGCAACCTGCCCGATAATGTCTATCTGAAGCGCGAGGACCTGCTCCATGGGGGCGCACACAAGACCAACCAGGTACTTGGGCAGGGGCTCCTCGCCAAACGCATGGGCAAGACCCGGCTGATCGCCGAAACGGGGGCGGGCCAGCACGGCGTCGCCACTGCCATCGTCGGTGCGCTGCTCGGCTTTGAGACGATGATCTACATGGGCGCGAAGGACGTCGAGCGGCAGAAGCTCAACGTCTTCCGGATGGAGCTGATGGGCGCTCGCGTGATCGCGGTCGAAAGCGGCGGCCGCACGCTCAAGGACGCGATCAACGAGGCGTTGCGCGACTGGTCGGCGAGCTTCGAGACCACGCATTATCTCCTCGGCACAGCGGCGGGGCCGCATCCCTTCCCGACGATGGTCCGCGAGTTTCAGCGCGTGATCGGCCGCGAGGCGCGTGCGCAGATGTTCGAGCAGCTCGGGCGATTGCCCGACGCAGTCGTGGCCTGCGTCGGCGGCGGCTCCAACTCGATCGGGCTGTTCGCGGACTTCATCGACGATTCCGTGCGGCTGGTCGGCGTCGAGCCCGCGGGCAAGGGACTCGACGGCGCCGAGCATGGCGCGACGCTCCTGCGCGGCCGGCCGGGCATCCTCCACGGCGCCGAGACTTACGTGCTGCAGGACGAGGACGGGCAGATCGACGAGACCTGGTCGGTGTCGGCCGGCCTCGATTATCCGGCGGTCGGCCCGCAGCACGCGCACCTGAAAGACAGCGGCCGCGCGGAGTATGTCGGCTGCACCGATGACGAGGCGCTCGCTGCCTTCAAGGCGCTGGCGGAGAACGAGGGCATTCTCTGCGCCTTCGAATCGGCTCATGCGCTTGCGCACGCGCTGAAGCTCGCCGAACAGGAGCCGGAGAGTGCGATTCTGGTCGGCCTTTCTGGTCGAGGCGACAAGGATGTCGCCCAGGCGCAGGCGCTGCTCTCATGAGCCGCTATTCCGCCATGTTCGACCGACTGAACGGCACCGGCGCTATCGGGGTGATCGGTTGCTAGGCACTACCGGACGTGGAGACCAGCGCGCGGCTGCTCGACGCCGCAGCCGAGGGCGGCGCGGACATGATCGAGGTCGGAATCCCGTTCTCCGACCCGGTGGCCGACGGGCCGGTGATCCAGGCCGCGGCGCAGCGCGCGCTCGCCGTGGGGGTGCGCGTCCAGGACTGCCTCGACCTGATCGCGGCATTCCGTGCCCGTCATCCCGACGTACCCGTCGGCATCCTCACCTACGCGAACATCGTCGTCGCCCGCGCCGGCTTCATGCGCGACGCGGCCGAGGCCGGTGCCGACAGCCTGCTGATCGCCGACGTGCCCGCGCTGGAGGCGGAGCCGTTCGTCCGCGAGATGGAGCAGGCGGGGATCGAACCCGTGCTGATCGCGGCCGCGAACACGCCCGAACCTACGCTCCAGCGCATCGCGCAACTGTCGAAGGCCTATACCTATTGCGTCAGCCGCTCCGGAATCACCGGCACCCACGCGGGCGGGCAGTTCGACTCCGGCGTGATCGATCGCCTTCGCTCAGCGGGCGCGCCGCCGCCGGTCTTCGGCTTCGGGATCTCCGCGCCCGATCATGTCCGAGCCGCCTTGTGCACCGGCGCTCGCGGTGTGATCTGTGGCTCGGCTATCGTCGACATGGCGCAACGCGGCGGTGACGTCGCTCAATTCGTCCGCACCCTCAAAGCCGCGACAGGGAACGAGTCGGCGACGCAATGAATTGAGTCTCCTTGAAGGCAAGGAGGCGAATGCATGGCCGCGCGCGCGATCTGGCGAGGGCAAATCCGACTGGCGCTCGTGTCGATTCCGGTGGAGCTGTTCCCCGCCACCAAGAGCGGCGCGCAGATCCAGTTCCACCAGGTCCACGAGCCGACCGGCAAGCGCATCAAATATGAGAAAGTCGTGCCCGGCGTCGGGCCCGTCGACCGCGACGAGATCGTCAAGGGTTACGAGGTGTCGAAGGGCCACTATGTCCTCCTCGACCCCGAGGAGATCGAAAGCGTCAAGCTCGAAAGCAGGAAGACGCTCGATCTCGTCGAGTTCGTCGACGTCCACGACATCGATGCCATGTATTACGACAAGCCCTATTTCGTGGTGCCCGCCGACGATCTTGCGGAGGAGGCCTATGTCGTCATGCGCGACGCGCTGAAGGCGTCGAAGAAGATCGGGGTGGGCCAGCTCGCGATGCGCGGGCAGGAATATGTCGTTGCCCTGAAGCCGTGCGGCAAAGGGCTGCTCCTAGAGACTCTCCGCTATGCTGACGAGGTCAACAAGGCTCAATCCTATTTCCGCGAGATCGGCGACACGGAGCCCGACGCCGATCTGCTCGACATGGCCTCGATGCTGATCAAGCGGAAGGCGGGCAAGTTCGATCCCAAGGAATTTCACAACCGCTACGTCGATGCGCTCCACCGGCTGATCGAGGAGAAGCAGAAGGCGAAGGGTCAGAAGATCATTGAAGACCCGGATGCCAACGCGGCCCCGCCCAAGGGCTCGAACGTGGTGGACCTGATGGCGGCGCTGAAGCGCAGCCTCGGCAATGCCGAAGAGGGGGGCAAGGCCGCGAACGAGAACAAGGGCAGCGCGCAGAAGAAGCGGACTGCCGCGAAGAAATCGACGCCCCGGCACGCGCCCAAGAAGGCGCCGGCGAAGAAGGCCGCTGGCGGGCGAAGGCGCTGATCCATGGCCCAGCGCGGCCTCGACATCGCGACGTACAACCGCAAGCGCGACTTTACCAAGACGAAGGAGCCCAAGGGCCGCAAGCTGAAAGGCGGGGGCGACAGCTTCGTCGTTCAGAAGCACGAGGCGTCGCGCCTCCACTGGGATTTCCGGCTCGAGCTCGACGGCGTGCTGAAGAGCTGGGCGGTGCCGAAGGGTCCGAGCAACGATCCCGGCGAAAAGCGCCTCGCGATGCGCACCGAGGACCATCCGCTCGACTACGGCACGTTTGAGGGCACGATCCCCGCCGGCGAATATGGCGGCGGGACGGTGATGCTGTGGGACAAGGGCCGCTGGATCCCGCAGCCGGGGAAGGACCCGTCGAAGACGATCGAGGAAGGCCACCTCCACTTCACCCTCGAAGGCGAGCGGATGAAGGGCGAGTGGGTGCTGTTCCGGCTGAGCCCGCGTCCCGGCGAACGCGGCGAGCCTTGGATGCTGAAGAAGGTGACTGACGAATTTGCCGACGCCGAGAACGGCGACGAACTGGTCGACGAGGGCACGACCAGCGTCACCACCGGCCGCACAATGGCCGAGATCGCCGCGGGCGAGGACGTGTGGCGCTCGAATCGTGGAGGGCAGAAGGGCGGCAGGGCGAAAAAGAAATCATCGAAAGCGCCGCCGCCGTTCCAGCCGCCGCAGCTCGCGACATTGGTCGACGACGTGCCGACCGGAAGCGACTGGCTCTATGAGTATAAATATGACGGGTACCGGCTGCTGCTCAGCGTCGGCGACGGGGTGGCTTCGGCATTCACCCGCCACGGCAAGGACTGGAGCGACAAGTTCAAGGCGCTGGTGAAGGCCGCCGCGAACCTCCCCGCCGGCTGCCTGATCGACGGCGAAGCGGTCGCGCTCGACGAAAACGGCAAGCCCAGCTTCCAGCTGCTCCAGTCGACGCTGAAGGACCGGAAGGGCGCCAACCTGGTCTTCTACGCCTTCGACCTGCTGGTCGACCGCGGCGAGGACATCAAGCGGCTGCCCAACGTCGTCCGTAAGGACCGGCTCGCGTCGCTGCTGGCCGGCGTGAACCCGCCGATCATCTACGGCGACCATGTGATCGGCAAGGGCGAGGCGCTCTTCCAGGAGGTCTGCAGGCAGAAGGGCGAGGGGATCGTCGCGAAGAAGGCGAGCTGCCCCTACAAGGGCACGCGCACGCGCAACTGGCTCAAGATCAAGTGCATCGAGCGGCAGGAATTCGTGATCGTCGGCTGGTCGGAAAGCGACAAGCGCCTCGGCTTCCGCTCGTTGCTGTTGGCTGCGAAGGAGAAGGGCAAGCTCACCTACGTCGGCAAGGTCGGCACGGGCTTCAACGCCAGGTCGATCGAGCAGTTGATGGAACTGATGCGCCCGCTCGAGGTCGACAAGGCGCCGGTCGACGTGCCGCGCGCCGACCGCAAGGGCGCGCATTTCATCAAGCCGCAGCTCGTCTGCGAGATCGCGTTCACGGAATTCACCAACGAAGGCATATTGCGCCACCCGAGCTTCCTTGGCCTGCGCGAGGACAAGCCCGCGTCGGAAGTAGTGGTGGAAACGCCCGAACATCTTTCTCCTCCCGATAAGGGGAGGGGGGCCGCCAAAGGCGGTGGAGGGGCCCCTCCGTCACGCCGTGGGCGTGCCACCTCCCCGAAAGGGGAGGATGTGAGGACCGCCGAAAGCTTC
>JABFXK010000264.1 GCA_013361785.1 Sphingomonas sp. | reverse complement strand
ACGAGGAAACGCTGCAGAAGCTGCGCGATCGCCACGCCGACCTGTTCCGGGAATTGTCGAAGGACGTCCCGCCGCTGCCGGGCGCGTGCGAGCTCCTGCAGGAGCTGATTCAGCAACATCTGCCGTGGGCGATCGCCACCAGCGGGCGGATGCGCACCGCGGCGACCAACCTCAAGAGCCTCGGAGTCGAGGCCGACAAAGCGACTGTGATCACCCGCGACATGGTGCGCTATGCGAAGCCCGATCCCGACCTGTTCGTCGAGGCGGCGCGGCGGCTCGGCACCGGCACACAAGGTTCCTACGTGATCGGGGACAGCATCTGGGACATGTGTGCGGAGCGCTCGGCATCGGGCTGCTATCGGGCGGATACGGCAAGGACGAGCTCGAGCGCGCCGGCGCGATGCGTGTGTTCGACGATCCTGCGGACATGCTCGAGCATCTCGATGAGCTCGCGCCGAGGACCCGGGACTGAGATGGCGAGCGGGGGGAAAGCGACGGCCGTCCTCCCGCCCCATTCACTAGCGGTCGCGGCATTCTCGACCATCGTCGAATGGTATGATTTCACCCTCTACCTCTATTTCGCGACCGTCCTTTCGCGCGTGTTCTACGGTGGCGGGTCGAACTCGCTGCTGCTGACGCTAGGCGGTTTCGCGATCGCCTATCTGATGCGGCCGTTGGGCGCCTTGTTCTTCAGCCATATCGGAGACCGCCGCGGCCGCCGGCACATGATGCTGCTGTCGGTGGCGATGCTGACCGCGGCGATGCTCGTCACAGCCCTCCTTCCGACGCGTGCGGCGATCGGCCCGGCTGCGGGCTGGCTACTTCTGCTGCTGCGCTGCGTCATGGGTTTCTCGGTCGGGGGCGAATATACCGGCGTGGTGGCTTACCTGCTCGAAGGTGCACCGGCGAGCCGCCGGGGACTCATCACGTCGTCCGCATCCGCAGCGAGCGAGGTCGGGGCGTTGCTCGCGGTCGGGATTGCGGCCCTGACGGTCAGCCTCACGAGCGCGGACCAGCTTGGCTCCTGGGGGTGGCGGATTCCGTTCTTCTTCGGCGCGGCGCTCGCCGCGAGCGTGTGGATCGCGCGCTCGACAATGCACGAATCGCCGGAGTTCCGCCGCCAGCAGGAAGAAGGCACTGTCCCTCCCGAGCCGCTCGCTTACGCGCTGAAGCACCACCGGGCCGGAATCGCCCGAGGCTTTTCCATCTCGGCCCTCGGCTCGATCACTTATTATGTCGGCATCACCTACGTTCCGGCGTTCCTCACTTCGGCGGGCGCGCTGGGCGAGCGCGCGGCGCTGTGGCTGTCGACCATCGCTGCGGTGGCCGTGATCCTCGTCACTCCTTTGGTCGGTTGGTGGTCGGACCGTTCGGGCCGCCGGCCTGTCCTGCTCGCGCTGTGCGCCGGAAGCGCCGTGCTGCCGATGACCATGTTCGCGCTGATGGCGAGCGGGTCGCCGGCGCGGGCGCTGCTCGGGGCAGTGATCCTCGCCGCGGTTGCCGGGGGAGTGAGCGCCGTCGGCGCTGTCGCCACCGCTGAGCAGTTCCGGGGCGAAGCGCGCATCACCGGACTCGCGCTCGGTGCGACAATGGCGACGGCGATCTTCGGCGGACTGACGCCGTGGGCAGCGCAGCTGCTGGTCGAGCGCACCGGCTGGACGATGGCGCCCGGTGCCATGATCGCGCTCGTAGCCCTCTGCGTGCTTCCGCTGTTCTTGGCGATGCGCGAAACCGCGCCTGTCGCTCAGGCGGGCTCAAGCCTGCCGCGGCCAATGCCATAGTAAGCGAGGCCTGCCTCTTCCGCCTCGACCCGGTCGTACACGTTGCGAAGATCGACCAGCACTTTGCCGCGCAACGCTTCGGCGATCTTCTCGAGATCGAGGGCCCGGAACTCGTCCCATTCAGTCACGATCACCAACGCGTCGGCACCCGCGGCGGCTTCGTACGCGTCGGACGCAAATTCGATGCCTTTCAAAATCTTCTCGGCCTGTTCGCGAGCGACCGGATCGAATGCGCTGACCTCGGCGCCGCGCTCGATCAGGCCGTTGACCAACGGAATTGAAGGCGCTTCGCGCATATCGTCCGTGTTCGGCTTGAACGCGAGGCCAAGGACAGCGACGCGCTTTCCGGTAAGGTCCTCGCCGACGGCCGCCGCGATCCGATCGACCATGTGCGCCTTGCGGTCGTCGTTGACCTCAACGGTTGTGCGGACGATCCGCTGGTCGACCCCGAACTTGTCCGCGGTCTGGAGCAGCGCGAGCGTGTCCTTGGGAAAGCAGCTTCCGCCATAGCCCGGCCCCGCGTGCAGGAACTTCGGGCCGATGCGGTTGTCGAGGCCAATCCCCCGCGCGACGTCCTGGACATCGGCGTCCACCGCCTCGCACAGGTCCGCGATCTCGTTGATGAAGCTGATCTTCACCGCGAGGAAGGCGTTCGCGGCATATTTGGTGAGCTCCGCCGTACGGCGGCCGGTGAACAGGATCGGGGCACGGTTGAGGAACAGCGGCCGGTAGATTTCCTTGAGCACTTCCTGCGCGCGATCGTCCTCGGCCCCGACGACGATCCGGTCGGGATGCTTGAAGTCGGCGATTGCTGCGCCCTCGCGAAGGAATTCGGGGTTCGAGGCGACCGAGACATCGGTGACGCCTTCTTCATGCAATATCTCTTCGATACGATCGCCGGTGCCGACAGGGACGGTCGACTTGGTGACCACCACCGTTCCTGGCCGAATCGCCTTGGCGACCTCGCGGACGGCATCGAACACGAAGGTGAGGTCGGCATGGCCATCGCCGCGACGCGCCGGGGTGCCGACGGCGTTGAACACCGCATCGGCATTCCTGACATTCTCGCCGAGATCCTTGGCAAAGGCGAGCCGTCCGCGCTGCACGTTCGCCTTCACCAGCGCCTCGAGCCCCGGCTCCCAGATCGGCATGACGCCGTCATTCAGCCCGTCGATCTTCGCAACATCCTTGTCGATGCAGCAGACGCGGTGACCGAAATCGGCAAAGCACGCGCCGGAAACGAGCCCGACATATCCCGTGCCGATCATAGCGATGCGCATAATTACTCCCTGTGGTTCCGAGGCTGGCGGCTCTTAGCCGCGGTTTGGCAAGATGAACAAGGCAGTGCGCTAAGCGCCTAGTTTTCGCGAGAAAGTTCCTATATCGGGCCGACGCTTCCAATGAACGTCACAACTCTCCCCAAGCCCCCGCGCGTCGGGCTGGTCTCGCTCGGCTGTCCCAAGGCATTGGTCGACAGCGAGCGGATCATGACCAAGCTGCGCGCCGAAGGCTATGACATGTCGCCCGACTATGCCGGCGCGGACGTGGTGCTGGTCAACACCTGCGGCTTCCTCGACAGCGCCAAGGCGGAGAGTCTGGAGGCCATCGGGGAAGCGATCGCCGAGAACGGCCGCGTCGTCGTCACCGGCTGCATGGGCAAGGAAGCCGAGGTGATCCGCGAGCGCTTCCCCGACGTGCTCGCAGTCACCGGCCCGCAGCAATATGAGGAAGTCGTCGCGGCCGTGCACGACGCCGCACCCCCGGTTCCTTCACCCTTCGTCGACCTGGTTCCCGAGGCGGGCCTCAAGCTCACGCCGCGCCACTACAGCTATCTGAAGATCTCGGAAGGCTGCAATCACCGCTGCGCCTTCTGCATTATCCCGCACCTGCGCGGGGATCTCGTCAGCCGCCGCCCCGATGCGATCCTGCGCGAAGCCGAGAAACTCGTCGCCGCCGGCACCAGGGAGCTGCTCGTCATCAGCCAGGATACGTCGGCTTACGGAGTCGACCTGCGCCACAAGTCATGGCCATGGAAAGGCGAGGAAGTCCGGGCGCACATGACGGACCTCGCGCGCGAGCTAGGCAAGCTCGGTGCCTGGGTGCGGCTCCATTACGTCTACCCCTATCCGCATGTGAACGACGTCATTCCGCTGATGGCCGAGGGGCTGGTGCTCCCGTACCTCGACATCCCGTTTCAACACGCGAGCCCGAACGTGCTTCGCCGGATGCGTCGCCCAGCCAACGATGCGAAGGTTCTCGAACGCCTCCGCTCGTGGCGCGAGCAGGTGCCGGACCTTGCGATTCGCTCCAGTTTCGTCGTCGGCTTCCCCGGCGAAACGGAGGAAGACTTCGCCTACCTTCTCGCCTGGCTCGAGGAAGCGCAGCTCGATCGCGTCGGCGCATTCAAGTTCGAAGCGGTCGAAGGCGCGCCGGCCACGTCGATGGACGAGCAGGTCCCCGACGAGGTCAAGCAGGAGCGGTTCGATCAGGTCATGGCCGTGTCTGCGCGCATTTCGGGCGAGAAGCTGGCGCGGAAGGTCGGGTCGACGATCGACGTTCTCATCGGCGCCGTTGACGAGGAGACTGGGGGCGCGACGGGTCGGTCCAAAGCGGACGCTCCGGAAATCGATGGCGAAGTCCATTTGCGCGACGCCGAAGCGTTGCGGCCGGGCAACATTGTGCGCGTCAGTATCGAGGAGGCGGACGAGCACGACCTTTACGGCGTGCCAGTGTAAACCGCTGCAATTGCAGGCCTTTGTTATGCCCGACTAACATCCAGCGTCAATTCTTTGGGTCAAGCGAGCAAAAAGTATCGACACTTCTGTCCGAATCGGAGTAAGTCTGGCCGAATCGGAGGAACAGGGTCATGCTTCGCCGCAAGTCGTTTGTCGCTGCAGTTGTTTCCGTTGCAATGATTGGGAGCTCGACGGCTGCCGTCGCAGCCGCGCCCGCGCCTGCGCCAGCCACTAGCGCATGGCTAACCTTAAGCGCGCTGACGCCGAGCGGTGCTGCGGTCCTCGACAGCACGGCCCTTGCGGCCGCACAGCCAGTAGCCGTGACTTGCCCGGACGGAGCAGTGGTTCCCGCCGGCGCTCCGTGCCCCGCTCCGGTCGTATATACGGGTCCGGGATTCCCGCCGATCCCGGTGATCGCCGTGTGGCTGGCTGTGCTCGTTGTAGCGATCTATATTATCAGCAAGGGCCGCAGCCACGCGAACAGCCCCTTCTGAGCGCCGGCGGCCTGGCCGCCGACTTCAGGAATTTCGCTTTAGCTAAATGATTGGCCGACCGGCCATGACCGTTTTCGCGCGGGGGTTCATCACGCGCGCCCACAAGGGCGGGAGCAGCGCGGTCAGCAGAGCCGCCGCATAGCCCGATGGTAGGACTGCGCAGCCGGCGACCGGCTCCAGCTCGTCATAGGACCGCACGACCCGACGATGGTGATCGCTGTGCCGACCCATGTTGAACAGCGCCGCATTGTTCATCCGCCTGCCGCTGTTCCATGAGTGATGCGGCGCGAGCCGCTCCAACCTGCCATCCGCTCCCATGCGTCGAGTGAGGCCGTAGTGAGCGATGTAATTGAAGCTCTCCAGCAACGCGACGGCGATGATCGCGACCCCGACGACGAAGATGAGAGCGCGCACGCTCACAAGCGCGACACCGGTCACCAACAGGCCCTCGATGGCCGCATAGCCGACCATGCGGTTGCGCAGGCCCAGAACGGCGCGGCCGGAGCGCCGGCGCCGCTCCGCCTCGAACTGCCAGGCTTCACGCAGCTGACCGGCAATCGAGCGTAGCAGGAAAGCATAAAGCCCCTCCCCCAGCCTCGCGCTTGCCGGGTCCTCCCTCGTTGCCGCGCGCGCATGGTGGCCCTGCACATGGGCAATGCGGAAATGCATGTAGAGGAGAGTCGCGAGCAATGTCAGGCCGAATGCCCGGTCGCGTCGCTCGCGGCTGTGGATCAGCTCATGGGCGGCGACAAAGCCGAAGACGCCCGTCACGACTCCGGTCGAGACAGCGAGTCCGACAAGCTCGAGCAAGCTCGTGGAAGGCTGCGAAGTCCACGCCACCGCCCATGCGGTGGTCGCAAGCTGAAGCAGGACATAGATCCTCGGCAGCCACATTGCCCGTGCGATACGTGGCCGTACCGAGTGCTCTTCGTCGCCGAAAAGCGCGTCGAAGCTCGTAAGGCACAGCGGAGTTGCCGCGGCAGCGAGGAACGTCCACCCGCCGCCGAGCATGCCGCCGAGCGGCACCAGCGCCAGGAATACAAAGGGAGTCAGATACTTGACTAGCACCACGCGGCCTCGTGAAGAGTCTGTTCCGCCCGGCTGGCTAAACGTTCAGCGGCAATACCCCTGTTTCCAGTCAGACTCGACAGTGAGAGGAACAGCATTAGGCTGAGTCCATGCTCAAGCTCACTTCCGCGCTCCTCGCGCTTGTCGCCGTTCCCGCAGCCGCCCAGCCGCTCTCTCCGGCCGAGGTCTCTCGCATCGATCAGCTTTTCGCGAAGACATTGGCCGACACTGGCGTTCCTTCGACCGAAATCGCGATCGTCCGCGATGGGCAGCTGGTGTTCAACAGGGCGTACGGGAAAGCGAACGAGGGGCTGCCCGCCCGCCCCGACCTGCCGTACCAGATTGCGTCCAACTCGAAGCAGTTCACGGCCATGGCCATCCTGCTGCTGCGGGACGAGGGCAAGCTCAGCCTCGACGACCATGTGTCCAAGTATATTTCGGGCATCACCAAGGGCGACAAGATCACCATTCGGCAGCTTTTGAGCCACACGTCGGGCCTTCAGGACTTCTGGCCGCAGGATTATCTGTTCTCGGACATGACGGTGCCGACGACGCCGCAGCATATTGTCGACAAATGGGCGAAGAAGCCGCTCGACTTTCAGCCAGGCACGCGTTGGCAGTACAGCAACACCGGTTACGTCGTCGCCGGCATGATCGCCGAGAAAGTCAGCGGCGAGCCTCTCCTCACCTTCCTCCAGCAGCACATCTTCCGGCCGCTGGGCATGCACGCGCTCGACCAGGACAACACCAACACGCCCGCTTTCCCCGGCGGCTATCACCGCTACGCGCTGGGGCCGGTGCGTATCGTCCAGCCGCCGGCGCGGGGATGGCTCTATGCGGCGGGCGAGCTATCGATGGACGCCGCCGACTTGGCGAAGTGGGATATCGCGCGAATGAACCGCGCATTGATTCCTGCTCGCGACTGGATCGAGCAGGAAACGCCGGTGCTCCGCACTGATGGCCGAACGAACGGCTACGGGCTCGGAGTCACCAATGCCTATCAGCGTGAGCGGCACGTCATCACCCATGGCGGCGAGGCGGTCGGGTTCCTGACTCAGAACACGGTCTATCCCGACACGAAGGACGCAATCGTCGTCTTCACCAATGCGGATTTCAGCGGCGCGACGGGACCGCTGACTCAGGGAATCGAGAACATCGTCCTCGA
Organism: Sphingomonas sp.; assembly: GCA_013361785.1. Lineage (GTDB taxonomy): Bacteria > Pseudomonadota > Alphaproteobacteria > Sphingomonadales > Sphingomonadaceae > Sphingomicrobium. Next base: position 169 of record JABFXK010000264.1, on the reverse strand, counting down.
CAGTGCCGAGCCGGCGCTCTCCGGAGAAGGCGATCGAGTGGCGGACGTGCGTTCCACCTACGACATGCTGGTCAGCCGGACGCTCGATCGGTCCAAGTTCACGCCCAATCTCAATTTCTATTTCGACCGAACCGTGCTCGGTGATTATCGGTCCAGTCTTGCGCCGCTC
>JABFXK010000190.1 GCA_013361785.1 Sphingomonas sp. | reverse complement strand
GATCGGCCTTGGGGACACCCTGCTCGAGGCGTTGCACCGCAACACCAGCACCGACACCGCGCACGCCGGGCTCACCATGAACGGCGCCAAATCGAACTGGCGCTGGACGCTGACCAGCAATGCGGATCTTGAGCGTGATACGACCCACACTGACCGCGACGCACTTGACGCCATACGCGACCGGACCCTCGAAACGACCGAATCGGGCGATATCAAGGCAACGGCCAACGGGAAGCTCTTCTCGCTTCCGGCCGGGGACGTCACCAGCACGATCACGCTAGCCGGCACGACCACGCATCTTCAGAGCGAGCGGCGGCTTCTTGGAGTCACGGATTCGAATTCGCTGGCGCGCACGACTGGCGAGGCCGCGATGAATCTCGACGTTCCGATCTCGCGCCGGAATCGAGGGTTCAGCGCGCTCGGAAACCTGTCAGTCAACGGAAATGCCGAGGTAGACCATTTGTCGGACTTCGGAACGCTCACCGTCTTCGGCGCGGGTGCGAACTGGTCTCCGGTCGATCGGCTCAACCTGCTCGCAAGCTGGACTCGTGAAGAAGGGCCGCCGACCATCAACCAGCTCGGCGACCCGGTCCTCGTGACGCCTGGAACGCGCGTGTTCGATTTCGCCACCGGTCAGACAGACATCGTCACGGCGATCACGGGCGGGAATCCCAACCTTCAATCGGACGTTCGCCATGTTTGGAAGCTCGGAGGCAACTGGCAGCCTTTCGAGAAAACGGACCTCCGGTTGCGCGCCGAATATGTTCACCAGACGATCGATCGTCCGATCGAAGACCTCACGATCACCCCAACGATCGAGCGAGCGTTTCCGGGCCGATTCGTGCGCAATGCGTCGGGGCAGCTAGTCAGCGTCGACCTGACGCCGGTGAATTTCGAGAGTTCGGAGAACGACACGCTCCGGATCGGCTTCGACTTCTCGCATCCGCTGAAATCGCATCGGCCATCGCAGTCGGTCATTGACCAGATGCGCGCGCAATTCCGGTCGCAGTTCGGCCTACGAGGAGGAGCCGGTGGCGCGAATGGCAGGCCGGGTGCCGGACAGAACGTTCCGACTGGGTCGACCGGCACGCCCCCGAATGGCGCGGCACCGCAGTCGGGGTCGCGGCAGCCTGGAGCTATGTCCTCTGCCGATGCGCAGCAGCGGGGCAATGAAGCGCAGACCGGCAGACCGGCAGGCGGCGGCTTCCGCGGCGGCGGCGGCGGACGCGGCGGCGGTTTCTTCGGTGGCGGCAACCGCGGCCGGATTACCTTCTCGCTGACCGACAACATTACCTTCGTGAACCGGGCGATCATCGCTCCCGGCCTGCCTCCGATCGACTATCTTCACGGGGATGCTGCCGGGCAGAGCGGCGGCACTCCGAGGCACAATGTCCAGGCGCAGCTGGGCTATTTCAACAATGGGCTCGGTGCGCGCCTGACCGGAAACTGGCGCAGTGGCACCACGGTGAACACGCTGACGGGCGACAGGCTCAGCTTCTCTCCGCTCGCGACTTTCGACCTGCGCTTGTTCGCTAATCCGGGCGACATCCCCGAGCTCACGGTCAAACATCCGTGGCTACGCGGCACACAAGTGCAGCTGCAGGTCAACAACATGTTCAACATGAGGCCCAAGGTCCACGACGCCGCCGGCAATGTCCCGCTGAATTTCCAGCCTGACTTGCTCGATCCGCTCGGCCGAACGGTGATGATCAGCTTCCGCAAACTGTTTTTGCCTCCTACGACCTGGCTGCAACGGCAGTTCCAGGAGAGGCAGCAGCAGAACCGCTAAGCGGCGATTCTTCGCCGGCCAGGAGTTGCTTGCCGGAAGTTAATGCATCTGCCAGCAGCCGTTCACATGTGCGCGGACACGGCAGCGCAATGGTAATGGTCTGGGGTTTTTCCACGGTCGGTGCGGCGCTGGTGGCGACCTCGGCAGCTGCACAGCCGCAGGCAAGGCCGCCGCAGGCCGCTGCCGCGCCCGCTGCGGCCGACCAGGACGAAGAGGACATCGTCGTCACCGGAAAGCCACCGCGCGGTTCCGTCGTCGGCGACATCCCCCCGGTCAATGTGCTCGATTCTCACGATGTGAAGGCAACGGGCGCAAGCAGCTTCGACGAGCTTCTGGAAGCGATCGCACCGGACATCGGCGTTGCGCGCGGGTCGGGCAGCGCGCGGCCGCTCGTGCTCCTCAACGGTCGACGAGTGTCCAGCTATCGCGAGCTTCGCGACATTCCTATCGAGGCGGTCTCGCGAGTAGACATCCTGCCGGATGAGGTGGCGCTCAAATATGGCTACCCTCCCGACCAGAAGGTCGTGAACGTGGTCCTCCAGAACCGCTTCACCGAAACCGTGGCGCAAGTCGCCGCGAACACCGCGACGGAGTCCGGCTTCTCGGGCGGCGGTGCGGACCTCACGCGCATCCTGCTCACTCCCAAGCGCCGGACGACCTTCAACCTCCATGGCGGCACGGAGGACATCTTGAGGGGCGCCCAGCGCAGCCTCGTCGAGCAGCAATATGAAAGCAGCGGTACCGGCGCGACGGGCCTGCTCCTGCCGCCCGAGCTTGGTGTCCGCGGCACCCTGACCGTCAGTCGCGAGCTCCCCGGCGAGGTCGAGGAAACGTTCAACGCTCAGGCCGCCCACAGCAATGGGCACTTGCTGAGCGGGCTTTCCGAACAGCTTCCGGCGGAGCTGCGCCGCCACACGCTCGATGACAGCCTGCACCTCGGCTCGACGCTGAGCGGCGGGCAGGGCAAGTGGTACTGGAACCTGGCCGCGAATGGCGATGCGGAGCGCAACCGAACGACGACCACCGATCTCGGCCAGCTCTTCGCGCCCGGCAATGCCCAGTCCACCCGTTTCGCCGGCGACCTTGACGGGACTCTCAACGGACCGCTGTTCACAAGCCCGCTCGGTGACGCCGATGTCACTCTTCGGGCGGCGACTTCCGCCGAATATCTCGACATCGACGAGCAGCATTTCGCCAGCACACTGGACCGGACGAGACGGACCACGGCGACCGCCGCGGCGAGCATCGACCTTCCGATCTCGCATCGGCGGCGGGCGTTCAGCGCCCTCGGCAACCTCACCGTCAACGGTAATGCCGAAGTCAATCAGCTTTCGGATTTCGGCACGCTGACCCGGGTCGGAACGGGCGCCAACTGGTCGCCGTTCGCTACGCTCAACCTGGTCGGCAGCTGGGAACATGAAGAGCGTGCGCCGCGCGTACGCCAGCTCGGCGACCCGTTCGTCGAGACTCCCGGTACTCGGATGTTCGACTTCGACAATGGCGTGGTGAACCGCATTGCGCTGGTCACCGGCGGCAACCCGGACCTCCGCACCTCCAAGCGTGACACGCTCGATCTCAGCGCCGAATGGCAGCCGCTGCAAAATGTGAATTTCCGCCTCCGCGGCGATTATGCCCACGTGACGATCGACCGGCCCATCTCGAACATCACAGTATTCCCGACAATCGAGCAGGCCTTTCCGGGCCGTTTCGTCCGTGATGCCTCGGGAAGGCTCGTAAGCGTCGACCTCAGGCCCGTGAATTTCACTTCGGCGCATCGTGACACGGTTTTGCTCGGCTTCGACTTCACCAGGCCCCTGAAGAGCCACAAGGTCACGAACTCCGAGGTCCAGCTCGCGGTGGACAAGGCGAGGGCGGCGGGCATCGCTGTTCCGCAGACTGCGGCCGCGACGCCGAATGCGGCGCCCGGGTCGCTTGCCAACGCTGCGACGAACGGACGTCTCACCTTTTCCCTGACCGACACGATCACACTCGTCGACCGAGCCCTGATCGCACCGGGGCTGCCGCAGCTGGATTATCTGCACGGCGCGCCGGTTGGACAGACGGGTGGGCAGCCGCGGCACCAGATCCAGGCGCAGGCGGGCTGGTCGAACAACGGCTTCGGCGCCCGCCTCGGTGCCAATTGGCGGAGCGCCACGACGGTCGACACGGTGACCGGCGCGCCGCTGCATTTCTCGCCGCGCGCGACGTTCGACCTCCGACTGTTCGCGAACGTCGGCCAGTATCTGCCGATCGTTTCGCGCCATCCGTGGCTCCGCGGAGTCTCGATGCGCTTTGAGGTCGGCAACATCTTCGACAACCGGCCGCGAGTGCACGGTACGGGCGGAGCCGTTCCCACGGGTTTCGAGACCTCGATGCTCGACCCGCTCGGGCGCACGATCATGTTCAGCCTGCGCAAGCAGTTCCTGCCGGCGAGCTTCTACCGGCAGCAGCTGCAGAAATTCCAGCAGCAGCAGGCGCAGTAGCCGCTCACGTCCAACGAAGCTTTTGCCAAATTGGCAAAACATGCTTTAGCGCCACGGCCATGACGCCCGTCCAGCCCGTTCGGGGCACGCAAAGCCTGCTTGGAGAAGAAGCCGACCGCCTGGCGGCGGTAGTCGCGGCTTTCGATCGCGTGCGCCGGCTTTACGGGTTCAAGCGGGTCGAGATGCCGACCATCGAGCACACGGCGGTGTTCGCGCGGACGATCGGCGAGACGACCGACGTCGTCTCGAAAGAAATGTATTCGTTCGAGGACCGCGGAGGGGAGTCGATTACCCTTCGGCCCGAGTTCACCGCCGGCATTTGCCGCGCGTATGTCAGCGAAGGCTGGCAGCAGTTTGCGCCGCTGAAGGTCGCGACTCACGGGTCTGCGTTCCGCTATGAGCGGCCGCAGAAGGGCCGCTTCCGCGAGTTCCATCAGCTCGACGCCGAGATCATTGGAGCGGGCGAGCCGCAGGCGGATGTCGAGCTGCTCGCGCTTGCCGACCAGCTTCTGAAGGAGCTCGGCATCGACGGTGCGATCCTTCAGCTCAACACGCTCGGCGATCCCGAGACGCGAGCCGCGTGGCGCGATGCGCTCTACGAGCATTTCCGCGGGCACCGCGACGCCCTCAGCGAAGACAGCCAGGCGCGGCTAGAGCGCAATCCGCTGCGGATCCTCGACAGCAAGGCCCACCAGGACTGGCCCGTCGTCGACAGCGCTCCAGTCATCGACGAATTCCTGACGAGCGAGGCAGCGCACTTCTTCGGCAGGGTCACCGAAGGCCTAGACGCCGCCGCCATTCAGTGGGAGCGCGCGCCGAGGCTCGTGCGTGGGCTCGATTATTATCGCCACACAGCGTTCGAGTTCGTGACGGATCGGCTGGGTGCGCAGGGGACGGTGATCGCGGGCGGCCGTTACGACGGTCTGATCGAAGCGCTCGGCGGGCCTCACACGCCGGCGGTCGGCTGGGCCGCGGGCGTCGAGCGCCTTTCAATGATGATCGGAGCGCCGGCGGCGGAAAAGCCGAGCGTGATCGTGATCCCGCTCGGGCCACGTGCCGAGCTGCAGGGTCAGGCGATCGTTGCCGGACTGCGCCGCGAAGGTGTTGCTGCCGACATGGCGTACCGCGGCAATATGAAAAAGCGGCTCAGCCGGGCGAACGACGCCGGCGCCGCTTACGCGCTGATCATCGGCGACGACGAGCTCGAACGCGCGGAAGCGCAGCTCAAGGACCTCGGCACTGGTGAGCAGCGAGCCGTGTCGCTCGACCTGCTTGCGGAGGCGATCGGCCAGTGACCCAGATTTCGTCCGACCGGATCGCGTCGATCGAGGCGCGACGACACGAGCTTGCCGAAGCCATGTCGCGCGCCGATCTGTCTGCGGACGAATTCGTCCGCTTGTCGAAGGATTACGCGGCCATTGAACCGGTTGCTGCTGCGGCGCGGGAGGTCCGGCGGCTTCGCGCCGAGCTCGAAGTACTGAACGGCATGGTCGCCGATCCGAGCGCCGAGCCCGAGCTCAAGGACATGGCGGCGACGGAGGCCGAAGAGATCCGCCATAAGCTCCCGCAGGCGGAACGCGCGCTCGCCATCCGGCTGCTGCCGCGCGATGCAGCCGACGAGCGTGCCGCGATGCTCGAACTTCGCGCCGGCACCGGCGGCGACGAGGCGGCGTTGTTCGCAGGCGACTTGCTGCGCATGTACCAGCGCTTCGCCGAGGAGCAGGGCTGGAGGTTCGAGCTGATTTCCGCGAGCGCGTCCGAGCTCGGCGGCTACAAGGAAGCGATCGCGTCGATCAGCGGCGCAGGCGTTTTCGCCAAACTGAAATTCGAAAGCGGCGTGCACCGGGTTCAACGCGTGCCGGTGACCGAGAGCGGCGGACGAATCCACACCTCGGCGGCGACCGTTGCGGTGCTTCCGGAGGCCGAGGATGTCGACGTGCAGATCGATGACAAGGATTTGCGGATCGACGTCTATCGATCATCCGGTCCCGGTGGGCAATCGGTCAACACGACCGACAGCGCGGTTCGGATCACCCACCTTCCGACCGGCCTGGTCGTCATTCAGCAGGACGAGAAGTCACAGCACAAGAACAAGGCGAAGGCGCTGAAGGTGCTACGCACACGATTGTTCGAGATGGAACGCGAACGGCTTGCGAGTGAGCGCGCCGGTGCGCGCAAATCGATGGTCGGCTCGGGCGACCGTTCAGAGCGGATCCGCACCTACAACTTTCCGCAAGGGCGCGTGACCGACCACCGCATCAATCTTACCCTCCACAAGCTCGACGAGGTGCTCGAGGGGCCCGGACTAACGGAGATTATAGACGCGCTGGTCGCCGAGGACGAAGCTGAACGCCTTGCCGGATTGGAGGAAGGTTGAAGCCCATTGCCCGCGCGCTGGACGATGCCACGCGCCAGTTGAGTGAAACCAGCGACACGGCGCGGCTCGATGCCGAGCTGCTGATGGCCGAGGCGCTGCACATTGACCGCGACCGGCTGCTGCTCTCGCCCCCCGACCGGCAGGTGCCCGAACGTTTCCGCGAGATGGTCAAGCGCCGCTCGGAAGGCGAGCCGGTCGCTTACATCACAGGCCGCCGCGCCTTCTGGAACATCGAGCTTCACGTCGGCCCCGGTGTGCTCGTGCCGCGGCCGGACTCCGAAGTGCTGATTGCGTCAGCGATTGAGCATTTCGAGGGCACTGGAGGTCCCAGGCGAATCCTCGACCTTGGCACTGGGCCGGGCACGCTTCTCCTTGCGTCGCTCGACATCTGGCCCGATGCGACGGGATTTGGCGTCGACGTGTCGCGCCAGGCGCTTTCCTACGCTTCGGCCAATGCGCGGCGGCTCGGATTCGAGCCGCGGGTGAAACTGACGCAGGGGAATTGGGCGAGCGGGCTGCTCGAGAAGTTCGATCTGATCCTATGCAATCCGCCCTACATCGCCGAAGGCACGGAGCTTGGGCCGGGCGTTCGCGAGTACGAGCCCGACGAGGCGCTGTTCGCGGGAACCGAGGGCCTCGATGCTTATCGCGAGCTTGCGCCGCAACTGCCTCGCTTACTCAATCGGGGCGGTCTTGCCGCAATCGAAATCGCTCCCGAACAGCAGCAGGCGGTGACAGAGCTACTGGCGCGTGACGGCCTGCACGCGAAGGTGGTCGACGATCTCGCCGGCCGCGCTCGAGCGGTCCTGCTCAGCTGGGCTTGAACGAAATGGCTTGGCAGACGCGTCCCGGCGCACTACATCAAGGGCCTGGGCCGGGCCCGCTCCCTTATTTGAAGCTGAGCGCA
>JABFXK010000078.1 GCA_013361785.1 Sphingomonas sp. | reverse complement strand
TGGGCGAGGAGTCCAACTTCCAGGATGGCTCGGTCGGCCACAGCGACGCCGGATATCCGCTGACGATCGGCGCTCGGGTCACCGTCGGCCACCAGGCAATCCTCCACGGCTGCACGGTCGCCGACGATTGCCTGATCGGCATGGGCGCGCGCATCCTGAACGGGGCCGTGATCGAGCCCGAGTGCATCGTCGGCGCCGGGGCGCTAGTCACCGAAGGCAAGCATTTCGAGCGCGGCAGCCTGATCGTCGGCGCTCCGGCGCGCGTGGTGCGGCAGGTTACGGACGAAGAGCGGCAGCTGCTTCGAGCATCAGCCGCGCATTACGCCGAAAAGGCGCAGCGGTACGCGGCGGAGCTGCGGCGCATCTGAACGTTAGCCTTCGCGATCAGCGCAGCGCCGCGAGCTCCATCTGCGCGTGCGAATCGAGGTAGCTGATGGTGATCGGCACCGGCTTCGGCAGAAGGACATTCTCCTCCGGCGCCGCAGGAGCCGGGGGGTCCTTGCCGAGGAGGAAGCGCGCCAGCCGCTCGGCGTCCTCCAGTCGGACGCAGCCATGGCTCAGGTCCCGCTGGTCCTGCGCAAACAGCTCCTTCCGCGGCGTGTCGTGAAGGTAGATGCCGTCGCCGTGTGGAAGGTCGAACTTATAGTGACCGAGCGAATTGGCCGGCCCGGGCAGCTCCCGAACGTAGATTTGCTGAGTGCCGGCGGCGACGGCCTTCCAGTCGACTATGTCGGCAGGGATGACCTGCGCGTCGGCATTGAAGCCTGAAACCACCTCATAGCCGTGCTGCGTCAGATATGAGTTGCCGAGCTAGAGCACATTGGGAGCGATGATCGTCCGCGCGAGATCGGGCGTGACGTGCCAGTAAGGATTCAACGTCGCGTACTTGATAACGTCCTTGAGCTTGGGCGTCGGACTGTCGGGCTTCCCGACGATCACCCGCATAGAATCCTGAACCCGCCCGTTCTCCATCATGTACAGACGCGCCGAAGCAGCATCGACGAGGACGTAGCGGCCCTGCTGCGGAATGTCCGCAGTCGGCAGCGAGTCGACGTAGAGCTGCGGAGTGATGGAGCCCGCGATCGGGCCGAGCGCCGGGTAGAAACGCGCAAGACCGAAAGCGCTGACGCCAGCGCCGAGGAAAACGGCGAGCGCGATCACGTATTTGCGGTTTCGAGACGTCGTTGCTGTCATCGGAGCTGCCCCCCGCTGAGCAGCCGCCAATAAGGCAATTCACCGATTCGCGCGAGTCAGTACACCCGCTTCTTGGGCGGAATCGTCTGTATGTCATCGGTCAGCGTGAAATCGTGGACCGGACGATAGTCGATCTTGACGCCGCCTTTCGGCCACTGGCCGCCCCAGCCGTCGAACCAGGCGACGGTGTGCTTCATCCAGTTCTTGTCGTCGCGCTCGGGATAATCCTCCTGCATGTGCGCGCCGCGGCTTTCCTTGCGGTTGTCGGCGCAATGCATGGTCACCACCGCCTGGGCGAGCAGGTTGTCGAGCTCCAGAGTCTCGACCAGGTCGCTGTTCCAGATGAGGCTTCGATCGGCCACGCGAACGTCGGCCATGCGCTTGAAGACCTTGTCGATCTTGGTCACGCCTTCGGCGAGCGTCCGGTCGGTGCGGAAGACGGCGCAGTCGGACTGCATGGTGCGCTGCATGTCGAGCCGGATTTCTGCGGTCGGGCTGCCGCCTTCGGCGTGGCGGAACCTGTCGAGCCGCGCCAGCGCGAGGTCGCCGGCGTCCTTGGGCAACGCTTCGGGCAAGGCGCCCTTCTTCACCACCTCACCAAGGCGAATGCCCGCGGCTCGGCCGAACACGACCAGGTCGATCAGGCTGTTCGAGCCGAGGCGGTTCGCGCCGTGCACGCTGACGCAGGCTGCTTCGCCCACGGCGAACAGGCCCGGCACAACAGAGTCCGGGTTGCCGTCCTTAAGTGTGACGACTTCGCCGTGATAGTTGGTCGGGATGCCGCCCATATTGTAATGGACCGTCGGCACCACCGGCACCGGCTCGCGCGTGAGATCGACGCCCGCGAAGGTCTTCGCGGTCTCGGTGATCCCGGGCAGGCGCTCGTGCAGGATCTTCGGATCGAGATGATCGAGGTGGAGGAAGATATGGTCCTTGTGCTCACCGACGCCGCGGCCCTCACGGATCTCCATCGCCTCGGCGCGTGAGACCACATCCCGGCTGGCGAGGTCCTTGGCGTGCGGGGCGTAGCGCTCCATGAACCGCTCGCCCTCGGAGTTGGTGAGATAGCCGCCCTCCCCGCGGGCGCCTTCGGTGATCAGCACGCCGACACCATAGACTCCGGTCGGATGGAACTGGACGAACTCCATGTCCTGGAGCGGCAGGCCGGCACGAAGCACCATCGCATTGCCGTCGCCCGTCTGCGTGTGCGCGCCGGTGCAGGAGAAATAGACCCGCCCGTAGCCACCGGTCGCGATCACTACTGCCTGCGAACGGAAGCGATGGATCGACCCGTCGTCGAGGCACAGCGCCACCACCCCGCGGCAGGCGCCATTCTCCATGATGAGGTCGAGCGCGAAATATTCGACGAAGAAATCGGCGTCGTGCCTGAGGCTCTGCGAATAGAGCGTGTGGAGCATCGCGTGGCCGGTGCGGTCCGCCGCCGCGCAGGTCCGCTGCGCCGGAGGCCCCTGCCCCATGTCCTGGGTCATTCCGCCGAACGCACGCTGGTAGATCTTGCCTTCGGCCGTCCGACTGAACGGCAGGCCCATATGTTCGAGCTCGATGACCGCGGCGGGCGCCTCGCGGCACATATATTCGATCGCGTCCTGGTCGCCGAGCCAGTCGGAGCCCTTGACGGTATCGTACATGTGCCAGGTCCAATGGTCCGGACCCATGTTGCCGAGCGAAGCGGCGATCCCGCCCTGGGCCGCAACAGTGTGGCTGCGGGTCGGGAAGACCTTGGTCACGCAGGCGGTCTTCAGCCCATGTTCGGCGGCGCCCATCGGTGCTCTGAGGCCAGAGCCGCCTGCCCCGACCACAACGACGGCCGAGGTATGATCGACGATCTGGTACGCGCTCACGCCGACACTCCGACGGCGAGCATCGCAAGCGCATAGAGCGCGATCGCACCGCCGGCGACCGCGAGGAACAGAAGCAAGGTGTTGATGATGAAATTGCTTCCCGGCTCATGCACATAGTCGTCGATGAATACCTTCATCCCGTCGAGCGCATGCTTGAACCCGACGATGATCAGCAATGCCATCGGAATTGCCCCGCTCGGCGCGTGCAGCCATTCGACGAGAGTCGCCTGGTCGAGCTTTGGAAGCAGGAGCAGCGAAGCAATGAACCACGTGCCGAGCAGCAGCAGCGCGATGCTGGTCACGCGCTCGGTCAGCCAATGCTCGCCGCCTTCGCGCGCGGAGCCGAGCCCGCGGACCTTGCCCAGGGGCGTGGAGCTTTCGCCGATGCTCATTTCACATATCCCAGAAGCCAGATCCACAGCAGCGCGGTCAGCACCACCGAACCGACGATCGTCAGCACCGCGAAGGTCTTGTTGACGCCGAGCTCGAACGCCGCGCCCGTATCCATCGTCAGGTGGCGGATCCCCGACAGCAGGTGCTGGAAAAAGCTCCAGGTGAGCCCGATGAGCACGATGATGCCGATCGGATGATGGGACGCCTTCTCGAAGCTTGCATAGGCGTCCGCGCCTCTGGCCAGCGCCATCAGCCACCAGGTGAGCACCGCGAGGCCGACGATCGACAAAGCGATTCCGGTCGCGCGGTGAAGGATCGAAACGACCATGTGAGGGCCCCAGCGCCAGATCGTCAGATGGGGGGAAAGCGGGCGAGGTCTCGTTGCTGCCATGGCCCCGCCGCTTAAGGCTCGGTCGGTTGCGGCGCAAGTTTCCGCAATGCGCCTAACCCGGTCTTAACCATTCGTGCGGCAAGAGCGTCCGGAATACGCCAGGCGAATTACGGAGAGCGGACGAATGAGTGGCGAGACTGGACAGCTGCAGCGGCTGACTGACGAACAGGTCAAGGCGCGGCTGGCGGCTTATAATCCGGGCGGATCGCTCGATCGGGACATCGCGTTTCTGCGCGAGAATGCCACCGACATCATTGCGCCCCCGATCGTCGCCCAGTTTGGGCCGGAGCGGGCCGAGCGCTTCGCCCGCAATTACGCCGGCAAGGTTGACGCGAGCTGGATCCAGAACGTCGCCGAATATGGACGCGAGATCGTCCGCGAGAAGACGTCCGTGCCTGCCTACATGGCGGCTCGGGCGCAGACCGCCGAGAAGATCACCGCGAGCATGATCGAGCGCTTCGCCGACGACAAGGAGAAGCTCGAGAAGTGCATCGGCGCCTTTTATCGGCTGAGCATGTTCGAGACTGACATCATCCTCGCGCAGGTGTCGCTGCTCGAGGCGATCGACGCCGCCGACCAGCGCGGCCGCGAGAGCGAGCAGTTCGAGCGCCGGGTGAGCGAGCTGGTGCGTGCGAGCACCGACCAGTCGAAGTCGTTGACCGAGCGCACCCGCTCAACCGCAGCATCGGCGCGCGGCATGCTTGGCAAGACCAGCGAAGTCGCAGCAGCTGCGGAGCAGTCCGCGGTCGCAATGCGCGAAGCGGCGCAGACTGCCGCGGGCCTCATCCGGGCGATCGAGGATTGCCGCGCGGAGGTCGAGGTCGCCGCGGGAGTCGCAACCCGCGCCGGCGACCAGGCGAGCCAGGCTGTGAAGGTCAGCCAGGCGCTGTCGGCTCACGTCGAAGCGATCGAATCCATCCTCAGCCTGATCCGCGACATCGCGGGCCAGACCAACCTCCTCGCGCTCAATGCGACGATCGAGGCGGCACGCGCGGGCGACGCCGGCCGCGGCTTCGCGGTCGTCGCGCAAGAGGTGAAGAGTCTCGCGTCGCAGACCGCTCGGGCGACCGACGACATCACGGCGAAGATCACCGCGATCCAGCAGGCGACCCGCCAGACCGTCGATTCGAACGCGTCGATCCAGGGGACGGTCGAGGAGGTCCAGACCTCCGCCGACCGGATCCGCGAGGCGATGGAGCTCCAGGCGCAGACGGTGACGATGATCACCGCGGCGGTCGACGAAACCGCGCTGGCGGCTGACTCGATGAGCTCGACCATTGCGGCGATCCGCAGCGACACTGAAAATGTCGCGAAGGATATCGACGAGGTCGAGCAGGGCTTCGGCCGGTTTTCCGAGCAGATCGGCAGCTTCAAGGCCACCACCAAGGAATTCGTCAGCGGCATCGCCGCCTGATTCTTCCCCCGCCGCGCGCGTGGCGCTAGGCGGGGGACATGAACATCCTCATCACCGGCGCGAGCCGCGGGATTGGCGCGGCCGCTTACGCGCTCCTCAAGAAGACCGGTCATCATGTCGTCGGCCATTCGACCAAGGGCAGCGACCAGCTGATCGCGGGCGACCTCAGCGACGCGGCGGCGCCGCGCGACATCTGGGACACCGCGCTCGACGAGCTCGGCGGAACCATCGACGTGCTGGTCAACAATGCCGGCATCTACGAGGGCGTGGCCGACAACGCCTCGGACGAGGAATGGCACGCGGCCTGGAACCGGACCCTGACCATCAATCTTCAGGCCGCGGCCGACCTGTCGCGTCTGGCGGTTTCACACTTCCTCGATCGCGGCGGCGGCGGGCGGATCGTCAATATCTCCAGCCGCGCCGCCTTCCGCGGCGATTCGCCGCAGCACTGGCATTATGCGGCTTCGAAGGGCGCGCTGGTGAGCATGACCAGGACGATCGCGCGCGGTTATGCGGGCGACGGCGTCCTCTGCTTCGCCGTGGCTCCGGGCTTCACCGTGTCGGAAATGACCGAGGAATATCTGCAGGGCCGCGGCGGCGCGCAGATTGTCGCCGACATCCCGCTCGGCCGTGTCGCCTCGACCGATGAAGTCGCCGAAGTGATCCGCTGGCTGTCAATCGACGCGCCGGCGTCGGCGACTGGAAGCATCGTCGACGTCAACGGCGCGAGCTATGTTCGCTAGCCTTGCCGTCCTCGCGGCAGCGCAGCAGATCGTCATTCCCCTCGGCAACCCGAAGCAGATCGAGCAGCCGCGAGCGCCAATCGAGAAGTCCGGACCCCTGTTCGCCTATCAGTGCAAGGACTGGGACGATTACGACAAGCCGGCGCCGCCGGTGCGCATCTTCGGCAATACGTATTTCGTCGGCACCTGCGGGATCTCATCGATCCTGATCACCGATCCCGCGGGCGACATATTGATCGACGGGGGCACGGAAAAAGACGCGCCGCTGATCGCTGCCAATATCCGGCGCCTCGGCTTTCGCGTGATGGACGTTAGATACCTTCTCTTCAGCCACGAGCATGCCGACCATGTGGGCGGTCTTGCCGAGCTTCAGCGCCTCACCGGGGCACAGCTGATCGCCTCCCCCGCCGCTGCGCCCGTGCTCAACAGCGGATTGCCCGGCAAGGACGATCCGCAGGCGGGGCTCAAGCTCACCTTCCCGCCGGCGCACGTCGATCGCATCGTCAACGAGGGCGAGCAGGTGCGCGTCGGCAATACCGTCCTGATCGCGCTGGCGACCCCGGGGCACACTCCCGGCGCGCTGACCTGGCATTGGGGCAGCTGCCAGGGCGGCGTATGCCGGCAGATCGTCTATGCCGACAGCCTGACGGCGGTCAGCGATAAGACCTATCGGTTCAGCGACCACCCGCAATATGTCGAGCTCTTCCGCTCGAGCATCGCCAAGATCGCGACACTACCGTGTGACATCCTGCTCACTCCGCACCCCTCGGCGAGCGATATGGTCAGCAGACTGGGGCGTGCGAGCGTCGAGAACTCGAACGCTTGCCGCGATTATGCGGCGCAGCTGACGAAACAGCTCAATGAGCGGCTGGCGAAGGAAGCCGCCGTCAAGTGAGCTTCCGGGTGACGATCGCCTGCAGCCGTGCACAGGGCGAGGCGATCGCAGATTCGGACGATCTCCTGCCGGACGTCGTTCTGGTCGCGGACGAGCCGAACGAATCCAGGCCCCAGGAATGGCTGATCCACGCTTATTTCGAGCATGCTCCGACCGCGGGGGAGCTGAAGACGCTGCGCTCGCTCGGCTCTGGCGAGCCGCGGGTCGAAGAGCTGGCGGAAACCGACTGGGTCACCATGAGCCAGTCGGGGCTTCAGCCGATCCGAGCCGGCCGTTTCTACGTGCACACGCCAACGGTCCGAAACGTGCCCCCGGGCACGATCCCATTCGAGATCGACGCGAGCCTGGCGTTCGGGACGGGCCAGCACGCCACCACCAGCGGCTGCCTCGTGGCGCTCGACCGGCTCGAACGCGAGGGCAAGCGCTTCGCGAACATCGCGGACATCGGCACCGGGACTGGGCTGCTCGCCTTTGCCGCGCTGGCGCTGTGGCCAGACGCCAAGTGCATCGCCACCGATATTGATTCGGTCGCCGTCAGCGTCGCGCGCGACAACGCGGCGATCAATCGCGTGAAGCTCGGCCATGGTCCGGGCGAACTCTTGCTGGCCGAGGCGGACGGCATGGACTCGCCGCTGCTGTCCGCGCGTGGGCCGTTCGATTTGATCGTCGCCAATATCCTCGCCGGTCCACTCATCGACCTCGCGCCCGATTTCGTGGAGACGCTCGACGGGACGATAATCCTGGCCGGACTACTCGACAGCCAGGTGGAAGCGGTGATCCGCGCCTACGAAAGCGAAGGGCTCACGATCCGCGATCGCGGCATCGGCGAGTGGCGGGTGCTCGTCTGCGAACGGCGCTAGGCCCCTTGTCTCGGCCATTGGTCGCTGCAACACCAAGCGGATGAAATTCCCGCTCCTCCTCACCGCAGCGGCGCTGATCGCGTCGCCCGCATTTGCCGCGCCCGTATCGCATCAGGCGAAAACCCACGTTGCCAGGCCGCCGAAGGCCGAAGGCTCGGCGGAAAAGAAGACGGACAGTACGCAGCCTGCCAAGGAGTTCTTCAGGCCGACCGAAGTGCGCTCGACCGGCAGTGTCACCGTCGGCGGACAGCCGATCAATTACGACGCGATCGCGGGCACGCTCGTGGTGCACTCGAAGGGGTGGGAAGACACCGACGCGGTCGAGGCCGACGCTTCCGCCGATAAGGACAAGGACAAGAGCGGCCCGAAGCCCGAAGCGTCGATGTACTACGTCGCCTACTTCAAGCAGGGCGCGCCCGCTGCCGCCCGCCCGATCACCTTCCTGTTCAACGGCGGCCCGGGCTCGTCGAGCATCTGGCTGCACATGGGCGCGTTCGGGCCGGTACGGGTCACGACCGCCGACGCGCCGAACCACACGCACCCCGCGCCTTATTCGACCGTCAACAATGACGAGAGCCTGCTCGACGCCAGCGATCTCGTGTTCATCGATGCGCCGGGCACCGGCTTCTCCCGCATCGCCGGCAAGGACAAGGAGAAGGCCTTCTACGGTGTCGACCAGGACATCCACGCCTTCACCGACTTCATCAGCCAGTTCCTGACCAAGTACGACCGCTGGAACTCGCCCAAATATGTGTTCGGCGAAAGCTACGGCACCATGCGCGGCGCCGGCCTCGCTTATTCGCTCCAGAATGCGGACGTCGACCTCAACGGGCTGATGCTGCTGTCGGACATCCTCAACTGGGACTTCATGCCCGACGACCCGCAGCTCAATCCCGGCATCGACATGCCCTATGTGGTCGCGCTTCCGACTTACGCAGCGACGGCCTGGTACTTCCACAAGGTGCCGGGAGCTCCGGCCGACCTTCCGACCTTCCTCTCCCAGGTCGAGCATTTCGCGGCCACCGACTACGAGCAGGCGCTGATCAAGGGCGACGCGCTTCCCGATGCCGAGCGGCAGCGGATCGCGCAGCAGCTCGCCGCCTACACCGGCCTGTCGGTCCCGTACCTGCTCAAGACCAACCTGCGCATCGAATATGGCGCGTTCCAGAAGGAACTGCTCGGCGACCAGGCGCTGACGACGGGCACGCTCGACACGCGCTTCCTCGGCGCTACGCTCGATCCGTTAAGCAAGGTCTCGAGCTACGACCCGCAGAGCGCTGCGCTCGGCGCGGCCTATGTTGCCGCCTACCACAATTACGTGACCGAGCGGCTGAACTGGCGGCCGGACATCCAGTTCAAGTCCGGCATCCCGGTCTATTCCAAGTGGGACTACAAGCATCAGCCGCCCGGCGCCGACCAGCCGCTGATCATGCTTCCGAACGTGCTCCCCGACCTCGCCACCGCGATGAAGAAAAATCCGACCATGAAGGTGATGGTCAACGGCGGCTATTTCGACGTGTCGACGCCCTATTTCGAAGGCGTGATGGAGATGCGGCATCTGCCGATCCCGGCGGCGCTGCAGTCGAACATCGAATACCATTACTACCAGTCCGGCCACATGGTGTACGTCCATTTGCCGACGCTGGTGCAGCTGCACGACAATGTCGCCGACTTCATCCGCCGGACGAGCGGGGTCCGGTAAGCTGCTATTGACTCCGAGAGCGCTTTGCTTCGCGAACGGCGGTCGTCACGAGAAGAGCGCTGGCCATCGCAAGTATGACCACAAGGTTCCGCACGCCTGGCTGGCTTGGCTGCAGCGCGAAACGTAACCAAAGCGCCACAGCTAAGCAAAGTGCGCCGAAGGCGTAGAGGCTCACAGCCTTGGGAGATACCTTTCGCATTAGGCGAGACTATTCGGAAAAAAGCGCACTCACAATACGGGCCCATTCGGCTTCGTCGATCACGCGGACGCCCAGCTCCTCCGCCTTCTTGAGCTTCGACCCGGCGCCGGGGCCGGCGACGACGAGGTCGGTTTTGGCGCTCACCGAGCCGGCGGCGCGGGCGCCGAGGCGTTCGGCCTGCGCCTTGGCTTCGTCGCGGCTCATCGTCTCGAGGCTGCCGGTGAAGACGATCGTCTTGCCGCTCCACTCGGTCTGCTTCGCGTCGCTGACGAACGGCTGCGGCGAGACTTCGGAGAGGAGGTCGTCGAGCACCTCGCGGTTGTGCGGCTCGTGGAAGAAATCGTGCACCGCCTCGGCGACCACCGGGCCGACGCCCTGGACCGACGACAGCTCCTCCTCGCCGCCTTCGGACAGCGCGGCGCGACGAAGCTCCTCGATCGTGCCGAAGCATTTGAGCAAATCGCGCGCGGTGACGATCCCGACGTGGCGGATGCCGAGGCCGAACAGCAGCCGCGGTCCGTCGGGCTGACGCTTGGCCTCGATCGCGGCGAGGAGATTGTCGACCGACTTCTCCTTCCATCCTTCCCGCTGAACAAGTTCAGCGCGATGGACATGGAGGCGGAAGATGTCAGCCGGTGAATTCAGCCAGCCAAGCTCGATGAACTCCGCGATGCTCTTCTCGCCGAGCCCTTCGATGTCGAGCGCGCCGCGACTGACGAAATGGCGCAGGCGCTCGAAGCGCTGCGCCGGGCAGATCAGCCCGCCGGTGCAGCGGACGTCGACCTCGCCTTCCTCCGCGACGGCTTCGCTGTCGCATTCGGGGCAGTGATCGGGGAAGACGTAGGGCTCGCGCTTCTCGTCGCGCGTCAGGTTCTCGACCACCTGCGGGATCACGTCGCCGGCGCGCTGGATGCGCACGCGGTCACCGATGCGCAGGCCCAGGCGCTCGATCTCGTCGCGATTGTGCAGCGTCACGTTCGCGACGATCACGCCGCCGACTCCGACCGGCGTCAGGCGGCCGACGGGCGTCAGCTTGCCGGTGCGGCCAACCTGAATGTCGATCGCCTCCAGCGTAGTCTCGGCCTTCTCCGCCGGGAATTTGTGCGCGAGGCCCCAGCGCGGCGCGCGCGCGACCTGGCCGAGCCGCTCCTGGTAGTCGAGCCTGTCGACCTTGTAGACGATCCCGTCGATGTCGAACGGCAGGTCCGCGCGCGCCTTCTCGATCGCGCGATAATGGGCGAGCATTTCCTCGACGCTGTCGCATCGGACGAGGAGGTCCGTGACGGGGATTCCGAAGCCCTCGATCCGCTTCATCGCGTCGAGCTGCGTCTCGCCGAGCGGTTCGCTGAGCTCGCCCCAGCCGTGGGCGAGGAAGCGCAGGGGGCGCGCCGCCGTGATTCCGGGGTCCTTCTGGCGCAGCGAGCCTGCGGCGGCGTTGCGCGGGTTGGCGAAGATCTTGCCGCCCGCCGCTTCCTGCCGTTCGTTCAATGCCTCGAAGGCGGCTTTCGACATGTACACTTCGCCGCGCACTTCCAGCACATCGGGAGCGTTCGCGATCTGCTGCGGCACGTCGCTGATCGTGCGCACATTGGCGGTCACATCTTCGCCGACCGTTCCGTCGCCGCGCGTCGCGGCAAGCACCAGCTCGCCGTTCTCGTACCTAAGCGAACAGCTCAGCCCATCGATCTTCGGCTCGGCTGTGAAGGCCACGAACGCGTCGCCCGGAAGATTGAGGAAGCGCTTCACCCGAGCGACGAACTCCTCGACCTCCTCAGCCGAAAAAGCGTTGTCCAGGCTGAGCATCGGCCGCGCGTGCGTGACCTTGGCGAGGGCGCTAGTCGGCGCGGCGCCGAGGCGCTTCGACGGCGAGTCGGTCCGCACCAGCTGCGGGAAGCGCGCTTCGAGCTCGCGGTTTTCGCGGACGAGCGCGTCATAGTCGGCGTCGGAAATCTCCGGCGCGTCGGCGTCGTGATAGAGCCTGTCGTGCCGCGCGATTTCCTTCGCCAGCCGCATCAGCCGGTTGGCGGCCTCGGCTTCGCTCAAGGGCTCAGCCAAACAATTCCTCGAGCAGGTTGATGAAGCTCGTCCAGCGTCGCTCGGCGGCGAGCGCGTTGTAGGCGACGCCGTCGATCTGCAGGTCGCTCGCGTGCGGGTTGGTGAAGCCGTGGCCGACATGGCCGTAGGCGTGGATCTGCCAGTCGCTGCCGGCCTCCGTCAGCTCGTTGCCGAGCGCGACCACCGCGTCGGGCGGGACCATAGGGTCGTCCCAGCCGTGGAAGCAGACGACCTTGGCCGTGATCTTCTCCTTGGGCAGGCCGGGCGGATCGAACAGGCCGTGGAAGCTGACCGCGGCGGCGATGTCGGCGCCGCTCCGTGCAAGGTCGAGCGCGCACTGGCCGCCGAAGCAATAGCCGGCGACGACGATCTGGTCCGATTTCACCTCGTCGATGTCGCGCGCGACCTGAAGCACGTGCTGGAGCCGGCGGCGAAGCGCGGCGCGGTCACTTCTCAGCCGAGTCATCTCTCCGAAGCAGACGTCGCGTGCGGCGCCGTGGAACTCCTTGCCGAACAGGTCCGCGACCAAGGCATTGTAGCCGAGCTCGACCAGCTGGCGGCCGAAGCGGATCTCGAGGTCGGAGACGCCCATCACGGTCGGGATCAGGATCACCGTCGGGCGCGCCGCACCATCGCGCCTGCCGACAAAGACGCTCTCCAGATTCTCGCCTTCAAACTCATGGGGCACGCGACGTTCGCTACTCATGACATCTCCCTTCGACTTACGCGGCGTCGAGCAGGCGCGAGGCCTGAGCGCGCGCTTCCTCGGTGATCGAGGCGCCCGATAGCATGCGCGCGATCTCTTCGCGCCGTTCCGAATCGTCCAGTTTGCGCACCGTCGTTCGAGTGCCGCCGTCGTCGTGGTTCTTCTCGATACGATAATGGTGCGAAGCGCGCGCGGCGACTTGTGGCGAATGGGTGACGACGAGGACCTGGCTGCGCTCCGCCAATCGCGCCAGCCTCTCGCCGATCGCGCTCGCGACCGCGCCGCCGACTCCACGGTCAACCTCGTCGAATATCATCGTCGCTGCGGTCCCCGCCTCGGCCAGCGCGACCTTGAGCGCAAGGATGAACCGCGAGAGCTCTCCGCCCGACGCAATGCGGGTCAGTGGCCCGAAGGCAGAGCCCGGGTTGGTCGAGACTTCGAACTCGACCCGGTCGGTACCCGACGGGCCGGGCTCGGCAGCGGAGATGCCGGTGCGGAAGCGCGCTGCGTCGAGCTTCAGCGGAGCGAGCTCGGCGGCGACCGCGGCGTCGAGCTTCGCGGCGGCTTCATGGCGAGCCTTGCTAAGCCGGTCGGCCGCGGCGCTATAGGCGTCGCGGGCGACGAGCAGCCGACGATCGAGCGCTTCGATATGCTCTCCACTCGCTTCGATCGCGGCGAGCTGCGACCGCATCTGTTCACCGAGAGCGGCGAGCGCGTCTGGCTCGACCCTGTGCTTGCGTGCCAGCCCGCGAATATCGAACAGTCGCGCTTCGACCTGCTCGAGCCGCGCGGGATCGCAGGCCAGCGCATCGACCGCGCGGGCGATGCGGTCCTCCGCCTCGCCCGCCTCGATTAGCGCTCGATCCAGCGCCGCCAAAGCTTCGCCAAGCAGCGGATGCTCGGCCGCGCCGCGCTCAATCCGACGCGCCGCCTGCCGAAGCAGCGACAGCGCGCCGTCCGATCCGCCGAGCAGCTCGTCGAGGCCAGTCAGCGATTCGCCTGCCTTGAGCCCCGCCTGCATTGCCGCGCGCTCTTCAGCAAGACGGGTATCCTCCCCCGCTTCCGGAGCAAGGGCTTCGATTTCTCCGGAAGCGTGCGCAAGCCATTCACGGTCGCGTTCGGCAGTGGCGAGTTCGGTCCGCGCGTCAAGCAGCTCGGCCTCGATGCGCGTCACTTCGTTCCAAGCCGCCTCTGTGTCGCGCGTGTCGAGCCGACCGAAGGCGTCGAGCAACGCCCGGTGACCTTTCGGATTGAGCAGCCCGCGATCGTCATGCTGCCCATGGATTTCGACGGCGAGAATGCCGAGGTCGCGGAGGAGTCCCGCAGGGACGCTGGTGCCGCCGATGAAGGCGCGGCTTCCGCCGTCGCTCTTCAGCGTGCGGCGGAAGATCAGCGGCTCGCCGGTCTCGAGCTCAATCGCCTGATCGGACAGCAGCGAACGCGCCGCATGGCCGCTCGGAAGGTCGAGTTCCGCGGTGACGGACGCGCCGTCCTCGCCCGAGCGCACGAGCCCCGCATCGGCGCGAGCGCCAAGCGCGAGGCCGAGCGCATCGAGAAGGATCGACTTGCCCGCACCGGTTTCGCCCGTGAGCACGCCTAGCCCCGGCTCGAACTCGAGCTCGAGCCGCTCGACGAGCACAATATTGTGGATCGAAAGCTGCCTCAGCATGCGCCGGCTTTCAGCGAAACAGGCTCGGCAAAGCCGCTTCGCCGCCGCATTCGCCGATTAGTGCTTTCCGGGCTGGCGTGCCGGTGCCGGTTCGGCCTCGGCGGCAGTGAAGGCGCGGCCGCGCGTGTGGCTCTGCTCGGAACGGAGCAGGCGAAGCGACTGGCGGTACCAGTAAGTGCTCGGATAATTCCTTCCGAGAACCGCGGCCGTCTTATACGCCTCGTCCGGAATGCCGAGGGCGAGATAGCATTCGACCAGCCGCTCCAGCGCTTCGGGCGTGTGACTGGTGGTCTGATAATTGTCGACGACGTTGCGGAAATGATAGGTCGCCGCCAGCCACTGTCCCGCGCGCTCGTAATAGCGGCCGATCTCCATGTCCTTGCCGCCGAGATGGTCGTTGAGGAGATCGAGCTTGAGCCGCGCATCGGCGGCGTAGCGGCTGTCGGGATAGCGGCGGATCAGCTCATTGAAGGCGTCGGACGCTTCCTGAGTCACCGATTGGTCGAGGGTCACGTCGGCGACCTGCTGGTAATAGCTCATCGCGACCAGATATTGAGCGTATGGCGCTTCATCGCTGCCGGGATGAATGGTGAGGAAGCCCTGGGCGGAGCTGATCGCGTCGGTATATTTCTGCGCGAGATAATAGTTGAACGCACTCATGATCTGGGCGTGGCGGGCCCAAACCGAATAAGGATGCTGGCGAACGACCTCGTCGAACAGCTTTGCCGCGTCCTGGTAATCGCGCTGACTCATGAGCCGCTGGGCGGCCTGGTAGAGCGAGCTCACGTCCCTTGCGACATAAGCGGTGTCGGGCTTGGCGCCGCCATGGGCGCAGCCCGCCAGCGGAAGAATCCCGGCGCAGGCGAGAAGCAAGGCGGAACGTGAAACTTTCAGCATGGACACCTCATTAGCGGCGGCTCCGGGAGAGGCCAAGCGGCGGGATGGAAGTCAGTTGATGAACGCCGAATGTCTCCCGGGCCCGGCGGCTCGCAGGCATCGCGATTCACGCGGGTTGGGCCGCATCCTCTTTGTCGGTCTTGAGAAAGCTGTCGGGCTTCACCCCGAGCCACACCAGCACCGGGGCCGAAATGTAGATCGAGGAGTAAGTGCCGATGAGCACGCCGAGGAAGATCGCGATGGCGAGACCGAAGATGACTTCGGGGCCGATCAGCATCAGCACTCCAAGCGCGATCAGCACGGTCAGCGAGGTCACGACGGTGCGCGCCAGCGTCTCGTTCAGCGAAAGATTGATGAGCGGCAGGATCGCCATCCGTCGGTATTTCCTGAGATCCTCGCGGATCCGGTCGTAGATGACGACGGTGTCGTTCAGCGAATAGCCGACGATCGTCAGGAAAGCGGCCACGACATTCAGGTCGACCGGTAGTCGGGTGAATGCGAAGAAGCCGAGAGTCATCGAAATGTCGTGCGCTAGCGTGAGCAGCGCTCCAACGCCGAACTGCCATTCGAAACGGAACCAGATGTAGAGCGCAATACCGACCATCGCGAGAGCGATCGCCGTCGCGCTGCTGCCCGCCAACTCTTCGCTGACCTTGCCCGAAACAGTGTCGACCGATTCGATTTTCGCGCCGGGATAATCCTTGGTGATCTCCTGCTTTACGCGGGTAGCGACGCTGTTCGCGGCGGCGTCGCCGCCAGGCGGCTTGGGTAAGCGGATCTGGAAGCTCTTTGGACCTCCGAAGGAGCTCACTCCCGCGTCGCCGAGGTGCATTGCATCGACCCTCGACCTCAGCTGCTCGACGTCAATCGGCTGCTGGAAGCTGACTCGGATAAGCTGGCCGCCGACAAAGTCGACGCCGAGGTTGAGGCCCTTATACACTGTGTAACCGATCGAGGTCACGGTCGCGATCAGCGACAGGATCAGCGCGAGATTGCGCCAGCGCATGAAATCGAGATTGGTCCCCTCGGGGACGAGCTTGAGAAGCTTCATCGGCTTGTCGCCCTAGATATGCAGCATGCGCGGGCGGGCGCGGCGGATCCACAGCGCGACCAGCATGCGGGTGAAATAGACCGCGGTGAACACCGAGGTGACGACGCCGATCAGGAGCACGACCGCAAAGCCGCGGACAGGACCCGAGCCGAAATAAGCCATGATCGAGGCGGAGATGACGTGCGTGACGTTGGCGTCGAAGATCGCGCGCATCGCCTCGCGATAACCGGTCTCCACGGCGTCGAGCATGCGCCGCCCGCGCCTGATCTCCTCGCGTATTCGTTCGTTGATCAGCACGTTGGCGTCCACCGCAGCGCCGATCGTCAGGATGAATCCGGCGATGCCCGGCAGCGTCAGAGTCGCGTTGAACATCGCCATGACGCCGAGAATGAGGAAGGCGTTCACGACCAGCGCGATGTTCGCATAAACGCCGAAGCGGCCGTACGTGACCAACATGAAGATGACGACGGCGATGATCGAGACGGCGCTTGCGATCGCGCCCTTGTGAATGGAATCAGTACCGAGGTCCGGCCCGATCGATCGCTCCTCGATCACGTTCAGCTTCACCGGCAGACGTCCCGATTGCAGGCTGACGGCGAGATCGTGGGCGCTCTGGACCGTGAAGTTGCCCGTGATCTGCGCACTGCCGCCGAGGATCGGACCTTCGATCGTCGGGTAGGACAGCACCTTCCCATCGAGGATGATCGCGAACGGCTTTCCGACATTCTCCTGCGTCGTCCGGCCAAATCGCCGGGCACCTGTTGAATCGAAGGTCAGCGCTATGTCTGGACGGCCATTCTCGTCGAAGCTTGGCTGGGCCTTCGTAATCTGATCGCCGGAGACCATCACGCGCCGCTTGACGGCAATGGCGCCGCTGCCGTCGGCCATCGGCGCGACCTCGCTGCCGGGGGGCGCATGACCGGCCTTCACGTCCGCGGGATTCGCCGACAGGTCGACCAGCTTGAACTCGAGCCTCGCGGTCTGCCCGACCAGCTTCTTAAGCTCGTCGGGATTGTCGATACCAGGGACTTCGACGAGCACCCGGTTGTTGCCCTCCGTCTGGACCGTGATCTCGCGCGTTCCGCCGGGGTCGATCCGTTTGCGGACGACGTCGCGGGCGACGCTCATCGCGTCTTTCATCGCCTGGGCGGTGCCGGTCGGCGTCGGAGTGAGAACGATGCGGGTCGAATCGACCACCTGCACGTCCCAATCGCGGTTGCCCGTCAGCGCGACAGGCTTGGTCAGGGTGCGCATCCGCTCGACCGCGGCGTCAACCTGCGTAGGATCACGGACGAGGAAGGACAGCTTCCCTCCGGCCGTGGACATGTCGCCGACCTCGATCGCAGGATCGTGGCGGAGCTCGGTCTCAACCGAATCCTGCATTTGCTGCACCCGCTGCTTCTGCATGTCGGCAGCATCGGCTTCGAACAGAAGATGGCTTCCGCCCGCAAGGTCGAGGCCGAGATTGATCTTGTAGCTGGGCAGCCACCTCGGCCAGTGGCTCGCGAGCGCGGTCGAGGCAATGAGGCTGGGGATCGACAGGAGCACCCCGGTCGCCACAACGATCCCGATCAGCCAGACTTTCCAGCGAGGGAATTCGAGCATCAGTCGTTCGCCGGCTTCGTATTTGCCGTCACCACGGCAGTAATTGTCGACTTGACGATCTTGACCTTCACGCCTTGCGCGATCTCGACTTCCGCTTCGTCGTCGGTCACTTTCGTCACTCGGCCGCGGATACCCCCACCGGTGATCACTTCATCGCCCTTCTTCACCGCGGCGATCTCGGCCTGGTGCTGCTTCACCCGCTGCTGCTGCGGGCGGATCATCAGGAGGTAGAAGATTGCGAAAATGGCAACCCACGGAAGAATTCCGATCAGGATTCCGGAAGCGCCGCCCGCGCCGGCCGGCGCGGCCTGGATCATGCTCATCAGAATGGGTGGGCTGGACATGAAGAGTTGCGGGCTTTCCTAGTGAATGATGGTCGGGGCGACTGGATTCGAACCAGCGACCTCCACACCCCCAGTGTGATGCGCTACCAGGCTGCGCTACGCCCCGACGGCTGGCGCATCTAGGCAGCCCATCTAGACTAGGCAAGGTGCGGCGGGAGGCTGGATGGCTCGGCGGCGGAGAAAAGGCAAATCGGGCAAGTGGGTCGGGCGGCTGCTCACGCTGCTGTTCATTTTGCCGGCGCTCTATCTGGCGGCGGCGCTGGTCGGCTCTCTCGTCCCCGTCAACCGCGGCTGGAGCGAGCCTGCGCAGGGGACGGCCGTCTATCTCGCCGACAACGGCATCCATGCAGACCTCGTCATGCCGGTCGAGGCGCAGGGACTCGACTGGTCGAGGCTTCTTCCGAAGAGCGACTTCGCGGCGCCTGATCCCACGGCCCGTTGGGTCGCCTTCGGGGCGGGGGAGCAGCACGTCTACCTGAACACGCCGACCTGGTGGGACATCACGCCGCGGACAATCTGGTCCGCGCTGACCGGCGGCAAACAGGTGGTCCACGCGGAATATGTCCCGAGCCCCGCTTATGCGTCGCGCGAGATTCGGCTTCGGCCGGAGGAGTATCGTCGGTTGTGGGCGGCAGTGCGCGCTGGGTTCGAGCTCGATACGCACGGGGTGCCGCGGCGGATCGATCATCCGGGCTACGGCCCCGCTGACGCCTTCTACCGCGCCAGCGGCAGGGCTAGCATGTTCAAGACCTGCAACAGCTGGGTCGCCGCCAGACTTCGGCTCGCGGGCGTGAAGGTCAGCGCCTGGCCGCCCTTCGTGAATGGTCTGCTGTGGCGCTACCGCCGCGTTAAAGCACGTAGCGGCTGAGGTCGGCGTTCTTCGCTATTCCGCTGAGCTGCTGCTCGACGAAGGCGGCATCGACCGTCAGGCTCTCGCCGCTCCGGTCCTCGGCCTCGAAGCTCACGTCCTCGAGCAATTTTTCCATCACCGTCTGAAGTCTGCGGGCGCCGATATTCTCGACGGCTTCGTTCACTTCCGCTGCAATCCGCGCGAGCGCCTCGATGCCGCTGTCGGCGAAGGTGATCGTGACGCCCTCGGTGCCGAGCAGCGCCTGATATTGCTCGGTGAGACTCGCCCGCGTGGATGAGAGAATGCGGATGAAGTCCTCCCGCGTTAGCGCCTTCAGTTCAACTCGGATCGGCAAGCGGCCCTGGAGCTCCGGCAGAAGGTCGGCTGGTTTGGCAAGATGGAACGCGCCCGAGGCGATGAACAGGATGTGGTCGGTCTTGAGCGGGCCGTACTTGGTCGCGACCGTCGTCCCCTCGATCAGCGGCAGCAGATCGCGCTGGACGCCCTCGCGACTGATGGAGCCGCCGCGGACGTCGCTGACGGCGATCTTGTCGATCTCGTCCAGGAACACGATGCCGTTCGCTTCAGCGTCGGCAAGAGCAGCGCGATTGATGTCGTCGGGGTCGACGCGCTTGTCGGCTTCTTCTTCGGTCAACCGAGCGAAGGCGTCCGGGACTTTGAGCTTGCGCCGCTTCTTGGGAGCGCCGCCGCCCATCTTGCCCATCAGCGACTTCAAGTCGAACACCTGCGCGCCCATTCCGGGGATCTCGAACGGCATGGCCGGCGCCTCATCAACCTCGATCTCGACCTCGGCTTTGTCGAGGCTCTTGTCGGCGAACCGCTGGCGGAAGCTCTGCCGGGTGGCCTCGCTCGAACCCTTGCCGGTGAGCGCGTCGAGCAGGCGCTCCATTGCGGCCTCCTCGGCAGCGTCGCGCACGCGGGCTCGGCGGCGGTCGCGCTCCAGCCGGACCGCTTCCTCGACGAGGTCGCGGGCGATCTGCTCGACGTCGCGGCCGACATAGCCGACCTCGGTGAACTTGGTCGCCTCGACCTTGACGAACGGAGCGTCGGCTAACCGCGCCAGGCGACGGCTGATCTCGGTCTTGCCGCAGCCGGTGGGGCCGATCATGAGGATGTTCTTCGGAGTCACTTCGTCGCGAAGCTCTGGCGCGAGCTGCTGCCGGCGCCAGCGGTTGCGGAGCGCGACGGCGACCGCCTTCTTCGCCTCGTCCTGCCCGACGATATGCTCGTTAAGCGCGGCGACTATTGCCTTGGGAGTGAGCTTGTCTTTCAGCACTTCGGCCCCGCCGCTGTCGACAATCTTGGTCTGGTAGTTCATTTCACCACCGATGTCGGGGCCGCCGTCCACCACTTCAAGCCGTGCATCGGAAGGAGGAGAAGAAGCGCTTATGGTCGGCGATGATGCGCTGGATGGTCGCGGGTTCCGGAGTCGTGTCCCACTGGTCGAGCTCGAAGGTGCCCCCGAGGATGATCCCGTCGGGCCGCGGGAACATGTAGCCGGGGCCGCCGGTGAAGGCATAGCGCACTTCCGGCTGCGGCTCGAGGATGGCGAGCTGGCCTCGCGCCGGACGCAGATCCTGATCGCCGAACAATTCGCGGCTGCCGAGGCCAGTGCAGTTGAAGACGAGGCTTTCCGGGAGTGCGGCGATGTCGGCCGGCGTCGCGAACCTGCGCGCCTCGATCCTCCCGCCGGCGATCTGCACGTCTCTGATCATCTGTCTTAGATAGCGACCGGTCTCGAGATACATCGTGTCGTAGCGGAGCGTGCCGCTCCACGGGAACGGATGCTCGGCGCGGGCCAGCATCCGGTCGATCGGCGGGAAGGTCTCGAGCAGCTTCGCCTCGGGACTGTCGGTCTCGACATAGGTCGGCAAACAGCGGACGCCGTAATCGTCACCGACCATAATCTGAAAGCGCCGCCAGCTGTAGTCGAGCGCCCGGGTGAACTGCGCCATGAACTCGGGCGTGACGGCGTGGGGACTGAACGCATAAGCAGGGTGGAACTGCCCGCCGGCGATATTCGACGTCGTGTCGGGTGGAAGGGCGGCGGTGTAGATGGTGACGGGAAAGCCCGCTTCCTGCACCAGGCGAGCCGTCGACAGGCCCATGACGCCTGACCCGAGCACAGCGACCGGCCCGCTGTGCCCCTGGAGCCCGAGCTCGGTCGCGAGCTTGGACGAGCCCCAGCTCAAGGTAATGCCGCTTCCGCCGTGGCCGTAATTGTGGATCAGCGCCTTTTGGCCGAGTTGGTCGCGGCGAACCACGAAGCCTTGGCGGCGGTACGGCCTAAGCCCCGCTACCGCGCGGATGAGCCGACTGGGGTCGGCATCTACCGGCGCGAGCGGCGTGCAGCCGCTGACGGTGCGGGTTCCGACTGTGGCGCAGCCGCCGAGCAATGCGGCACTTCCGGCGGTGAAGCTTCTTCGGTCAAGGAGCACCCACCAAGCCTAGCCGCCGCTGCAGCTATCCTTCAATGGCCTCCACAGTAAGCCGGTCGTTGGTGAAGACGCACACCTCGGACGCGATCTGCATCGCTCGGCGGGCGAGAACCTCCGGGTCCTGCTCGTAATCGGCGAGGGCTTTGGCCGCGGACAGCGCATAATTGCCGCCCGAGCCGATCGCCGCGATCCCGCCTTCCGGCTCGAGCACGTCGCCGTTGCCGGTAAGGATCAGCATCTGCTCCGCGTCCGCGACGATCATCAGCGCTTCCAGGTTGCGCAAATATTTGTCCGTGCGCCAGTCCTTCGCCAGCTCGACCGCGGCTCGGAGCAGCTGGCCGTTATATTGTTCGAGCTTCTTCTCCAAGCGCTCGAACAGGGTGAAGGCGTCGGCGGTCGCTCCTGCGAAGCCGCCGATCACCTTGCCGTCCTGACCGATGCGGCGGACCTTCCGGGCGTTGGGCTTCATCACCGTATTGCCCATGCTGACCTGGCCGTCCCCGGCGATGACGGTCTTGCCACCTTTCTTGACGACGAGGATCGTCGTTCCGTGCCATTGTTCCATGTCGGTCATGTGGGATGCACCGCGGTGGGCCGCAACTACTGTGCCTGCTCGAAGCGGCGGTCAGGGATCAACCAAATGATCGCCACCGCGACATAGCAGCCGACCGAAATGTAAGGGGTGACGAACGCCAGGGCGATGGCGGAGATGTACAGGATCGAGCTGATCCACTCCTTGAAGCCGGTGCCGACGGCGCGCTTGACGCGCGACTCTTCGCCTTCGGCCCTGATCAGGCTCCGCTCGAGCGCCTGGTAGGAGAGCGAAGCGGCGATAAGCACCACGCCATAAGCGGCGACCGGCCACGGCGTGATGCCAGCCTCATCGATCCAGCGTATGACGAGCGGGATCAGGGTCAGCCAGAAGAGCAGCGCGAAATTGGCCCACAGCACCGCGCCGTTCACCCGCTTCGCTGACTGGAGCATGTGATGATGGTTGTTCCAGAAGATGGCGATGTTGACGAACGAGAGGAGATAGGCGGCGAGGAGCGGTGCGACCGCCAGCGCAGCGGCAAGCGTCGGCTGAGCCGGAAACTTCAGCTCGAGCACCATGATCGTCAGCACGATCGCGATGACCCCGTCGGGTCAGTGCATTGACTCGTGCCGGGCTCATCCGTCGATCAGCGCTTCGAAGCGTTTGTCGGGCACCAGCCACAGCGCAGCGACAGCAATGTAGATGGCAATGGCGGCATAAGGCGAGAGCAAGGCGACCCCGATCGAAAGCACATAAGCGAAGAGGGTGATCAGGCCCTTGCGGCCGCGCGCCGTCGCCTTGGCCACCACCGACTCCTCTCCCTCCGCCGAGATCAGGGTCGCGCGCAGGATCGCGAACGAGGCCGCGCACAGGAGCATCACTACGCCGAAGGCGAGCACCGTGTCGCGGGTGATCCCGGCTTCGCCGACCCACCGCACGACGAACGGGATCAGGCTCAGCCAGAAGAGGAAGAACAGGTTGGCGAGCAGCACCGGGCCGCTGACCTTGCGCGCCGCCTGGAGCATGTTGTGGTGCTGCGACCAATAGATGCCGACCTTCACGAAAGAGAGCGCATATGCTGCAAAGAGGACGCTAAGCGGCACCAGCGCGGCGAGCCCTGGAGCCTTCGGCACCGGCAACTCGAGCACCATGATCGTGATGATGATGGCGACGACGCCGTCGGTGAAGCTGTTCAACCGGTTCGTGTTCATGGCCCCGCCCCCGCAGCGTCAATTCCCCGAGCCTAGGCGCGGAGCGGTCGCGGTTCAACGCGGCGCATTTGGCCCGACGGCAGCCTGTTTTTTTACCCACTTGATCAGCTCGTCGAGCTGGATCGACTGCTCGGTCGCGGTCAATGCGTCCGGCTGAGGAAGTCGGTTTTCACTGGCGGCTTGATGAGGTCGGCCGGCGGGAGCGGATAGGCCGGGCATTGGCGGGTTTGCGCCACTGCCGGGATCGGCTGCGGCGGCGGCGCTTTGGACGCGCAGGCGCTGAGCAAGAGAACAAGCGGCGGCAAGACGCGCTTCAAAGTCATGTTCGGTCCTTTCGTTTATCGTGTGCTGCTCGGCGGCGACACGCTGGGCGTTCGCCTTGTCCGAAGCTTCGGCCTGCTGGGCGGTGGCGCGGTAGTTGGCGACCGTTCCGGCGAGCGCGGCCTGTTCGTGGGTGTAGAGCTGCTCGAAATGGCCGCTCTGCCTTTGCCAGTGGCGGGTTTCGCCGCGTTGGACGAGGAGAAGGATGGCGAGCGCGAGGCTTGCCGCGAGCCCAGCAATGCCCTGGACATTGAGGAAGCGAAGCAGGTTCATTTGCAATCGGCCTCGAAGGTCGCGCCCGTTCGACCGGCCTCGACCTTGAACCGGCCGACCGGGCCGCCGGCGAGAAGCCCCACAATCACCACCACCATCGCGGCGATGAAGCCGGCGAGGCACCAGCCGAAGATGGTGACGATGCTATGCTCCTCGGCCGGGCTCCAGCCGCCCCACATGAGGAGGGCGACCATGCCAAGCGCACAGACGCCGCAGAACATGCCGGCGGCGGCGGCGAGCAGCCCGTAGACGTAACGCTGGCCCTCGGCGAAGGTGGCGGGCGGCGGAAGTGGTTTCATGCAGGTCTCCGATCTCCAAAATTGTGAAAGTTGTGCCCTCAACGCGCACCGTGAGTCAGTCGACGTCACCAATTCGGTTCGCTAACCACCCGTAGAGAAACGCCTCATTGGCTGGACGTCGCTCGGCGAGGCGGAGGTAGCGCTCGCCCTGGAGCGCCTCGAGCGCGCGCAGGAGCACGGTCTCGCCGCCGGCTTTG
>JABFXK010000089.1 GCA_013361785.1 Sphingomonas sp. | reverse complement strand
GCCTGTCTCGGCACCGCGGTGTTCGACACCGTGATCCCGCGCAACGTCCGTCTGTCAGAAGCGCCTAGCCACGGCCTTCCCGCCCTGATCTACGACCTGCGCTGCCCTGGCTCGGAAGCTTATGTGCGGCTGGCGCGCGAGCTGATCGGTCGACTCCCGCAATTGGCCGAGGCTGCGTGAGCAGCGACCGTCCTGCGAAGGGCCTGGGCATGGGACTTCAGGCGCTGCTCGGCGAAGCGGCGCGAACGCCCGCTCCCGAGCCTCAGCAGGCAGCGAACCGCGGCGGCGTCCGAGAGATCGAGCTGTCGCGGATCCGGCGCAATCCGAACCAGCCGCGCATCCAGTTTGACGAAGACGCTCTCGCGGAACTCGCTGATTCGATCCGCGAGCGCGGCGTGCTTCAGCCGATCCTGCTCCGGCCGGACGGGGATTCGTTCATGATCATTGCCGGCGAGCGCCGCTGGCGGGCAGCCCAGCGCGCGCAGCTGCACGTCATCCCCGCGATTGTCCGCGACATCGACGAATCCACGCTTGCCGAGCTTGCGCTGATCGAGAACATCCAGCGCGCGGACCTGAACGCACTGGAGGAGGCGCAAGGCTATCGGCAGCTGATCGAACGGCACGGCCATACACAGGATGGCGTGGCAAAGATCGTCCACAAGTCGCGAAGCCACGTCGCCAACCTCTTGAGATTGCTCGAACTTCCGGAATTCGTGCGCCAGTCGCTGTTGCGAGGCGATATCAGTATGGGGCACGCGAGAGCCGTTGCGTCGGCTTCGGACCCGACGACGCTCACACGCGAAATCATCGCAAAAGGCCTCTCCGTTCGTCAGGCGGAAGAAGAGGCACGGCGTCAGAAGCCGAGGCAAACCGCGGCGGCGCGCTCTGGCTCTGGCAACGGTTCAGGAACGCCGGACGCGGATCTCCAGGCGCTCGAGCGGCAGCTCGGCGACATGCTCGGGCTGAAGGTCCAGGTGGTGCACAAGGGGCAGGGCGGAACCGTGACCCTGCACTATTCGAGTCTCGATCAGCTAGACATGATTTGCCAGCGGCTCTCGGGCGAGCCGATCTAGGTCAGCGGGCGCTGCGCGCCTTCCTCGCGATCGCGAGCAATTCTTCCGCGAGGGATTCGAGTTCGGGCGCTTCGCTAAACATCAGGCTCCGTTCGAGTGCTCCGGCGCGGTCGGCAGCGGTCGCAAGCCCCTCCGCGGTCCACCGACCAAGCATCTTCTGGACCACAGGCTTATCCTTCCAGAACAATGACTTGCCGAATGACGTCATGACGGCGTCGAGGCGCTCGCCACGCTCGACCCTGGCCCTCGCCGGCGCGAGCATCAGGATTCGCCGCTGCAGCGAGCGAATCGCCGGAACTGGATCGACTGCACCCTTGGGAAGCGCGGAAATGGCTTCCGACAGCTCCGAGACTTCGCCGAGCAACGCCAAATCCGCGAGATGCGCGAAATCGCCCTCCGTTGCGTCCGCACCCACTGCATCGAGGGCTTCATGGCCCAGCTCCTTTGGCGCATTCGTCGACGCGCCTGCATAAAGGGCGAACTTCTCGAGCTCCCGCATGGCGATCGCCTGGTCGTTGCCGCAGGCATCGGCTATCCGCGCCGCAACGGGCGGTGCCACCTTGAGGCCCACTCGGCGACCCAGATCGGCAACGATCCGCGCGGCTTCGTCTCCCTCGGGCATATAGGAGGTGAACGCGAGCGCGGCCGGCGAAGCTTCAGCCAGCTTCAGCAGGGCCGAGCTCTTCGGCAGGGCGCCGGCGATCGCGACGACCCGGCTTTCGACCGACTCGGCGGCAAGCAGCGCTTCGACTGCTTCGACCAGCTCGTTGCCTGCCGGCTCGATCCAAATCAGCCGGCGCTCGCCGAAGAGACTGAGTGCGGCCGCCTCGTCGACAAGCAGCGCCGGGCTCGACTTCACCTCGCTGCCCGCAAGGACGAACTTCGCCGCGCCCAGCGCCTCCTGCAGCCGCGCTGCCAGCGCCCGGGACTGCGATTCGTCCTGACCCAAAAAAAGATAGAAGCGGACGTGGGGATCAGGCTGATCGACCGCTCGGCCGACGGAAGATCTGTTCGCCTTCACCGCCGGTGAGTCGTCCGTGCCGCGTAAATGGCGAGCCGCGCGACGATCTGGTCGGCGACGATCCCGGACAAATTTTCGAGCGCCGTCTGCTCCGCCGCAACAGTCGCATATTCGCTGCTCACCACGTCGATGCTCGAATCCGATCCCGCAGTCTCGTCGAGCACGACCGCGCCATTGGAAATGTCGACCAGCTGATAGCGGGCGCGCAACGTCCGCCGCTCCTGTGTCGCCGCCCGGTCGGCGCGAAGGCCGTAGGAGGTGATATTGTCGTCCAGCGTCACGTCGAGGCGATAATGCGGCGGCGCGCTGCCGCTCTCGCCGAGCCGATCGAGCAATTTCGTTCGCACGAGCCAGCCCTGCTGTCCGGCAACGGGCCCGACTTCGACCGAGCTGAGCAGCCCCGAAACCGGGCTGCCGGTGCCGCCGCCGTAGAGCGGATGAAGCCCGCAGGCGGCGAGCAGCAGGAGCAGGGGCAAAAGAACGATCCGCCGCATCATGCGACGATATTCACCAGCCGGTCCGGAACCACAATGATCTTGCGTGGAGAAGCGCCCGCAAGCTGGCGCTGGACATTATCGGACGAAAGCGCGAGCGCCTCGAGTGCGGCCCTGTCCGCCCCCCGCGGAGCGGTCACGGTGTCGCGCAGCTTGCCGTTCACCTGCACCGCCAGCGTCACCTGCTCCTCAATGAGCATGGCAGGATCGAATGTCGGCCATTCGGCATCGACCACGAGACCGGCGCCGCCAAGGGCCGCCCAGCACTCCTCGGCGAGGTGCGGGACCATCGGTGCTACGAGCTTCACCAAGGCCCTGACGGCTTCACCGCGCGAGGCGGACGGCTTGGCCTTCTCGATCGCGCTGACGAACTCGTAGAGCTGCGCCACCGCCTTGTTGAACTGCAGGCCCTCAAGCGAATCGGTCACGCCCGCGATGGTCCGGTGACGCTTGCGGTCGAGATCCGCATCCTCGCCTTCACCCGCCGCGGCATTGGCGAGGCGCCAGACGCGCTGAACGAAGCGGGCCGCGCCCTCGATTCCGCCCTCTGACCATTCGAGGTCGCGTTCCGGCGGGCTGTCGGAGAGCAAAAACCAACGCGCGGCGTCGGCGCCGTAGCGGTCGGCGATCGTGTCGGAATCGACGACATTGCGCTTGGACTTCGACATCTTCTCCACGCGGCCACGCTCCACAGGCGCGCCTGCGGCATCGATCAGCTTACCGGTCGCGTCCTTGCGCACTTCGTCCGGACCGAGCCAGCGACCGTCCACGCCGCGATATGTCTCGTGGGTGACCATTCCTTGCGTGAACAGGCCCTCGAACGGCTCATCGACGCTGAGCTTGCCAATACGCTTGAGTGCGCGGGTCCAGAATCGCGCATAGAGCAGGTGGAGGATCGCATGCTCGACGCCGCCGATATACTGGCCAACCGGCAGCCATTGCTCAGCCTCGGCGCGGTCGAACGGCTTGTCGATCGGCTCGCTGGCAAAGCGGATGAAGTACCAGCTTGAATCGACGAACGTGTCGAACGTGTCGGTTTCCCTCAGCGCTTCTCCGCCGCAGGAGGGGCACGCAGTCCGCCGCCACTCCTCGGCGCGGTCCAGCGGATTGCCCGGGATGTCGAAGGTCACGTCCGTTGGAAGGACCACCGGCAACTGCTCGCGCGGAACTCCCACCGGTCCGCAGCGCTCGCAATGGATCATTGGGATCGGCGTGCCCCAGTAGCGCTGGCGCGACACCCCCCAGTCCCGCAGGCGATAGGCGATCTCGCGTTGGCCCCAGCCCTGCTCCTCAGCCTTGCGGATCACCGCATCCTGCGCCTCTTCGACCGAAAGGCCGTCGAGGAAGCGCGAATTGACGATCACTCCTTCGCCCGGTTCGGCTTCGTCGCCGATCGGCGTGTCCTTATCCTGGTCCGGACGGGCAACCACGCGCCTGATCGGCAGATCGTACTTGGTGGCAAATTCGAAATCGCGCTGGTCGTGCGCAGGCACGCCGAAAATCGCGCCCGTGCCATATTCCATCAGCACGAAGTTCGCGATCCAAACAGGGAGGCGCCAATCGGGATCGAGCGGATGGTTCGCCTCGACATTGGTGAAAAAGCCGCGCTTCTCCTGGGTCTCGATCTCCGCCGCGCTCGTGCCGCCTGCCCGGCATTCGGCGACGAAGGCGGCGGCGTCGGGATTCGTGGCTGCGACCGCCTGCGCGAGCGGATGATCCGCTGCCACGGCGACGAAGCTCGCGCCGAAGATCGTGTCGGGACGCGTAGTGAACACCTCGATCTGGGGCGAGCGCTCCAGGGCCGCTTCCGCCCACGGATAGTTAGCGGACGCGCCCTCGGCGGCAGCCTTGAACCGGAACCGGAGACCGTCGGAGCGACCGATCCAGTTTTCCTGCATCAGCTTGACCTTCTCCGGCCACTTGTCGAGCTCGGCGAGCCCGTCGAGGAGCTCGTCGGCGAAATCGGTGATCTTCAGGAACCACTGCGACAGCTTCCGTCGCTCGACTGGAGCGCCGGATCTCCAGCCCTTGCCGTCGATCACCTGCTCGTTTGCAAGCACGGTCTGGTCGACCGGGTCCCAATTGACCTCGCTCTCCTTGCGATAGACGAGTCCCGCATCGTAAAAATCCAGGAACAGTGCCTGTTCGTGGCCGTAATATTCAGGATCGCAGGTCGCGATCTCGCGGCTCCAGTCGAAGGCGAAGCCGAGCCGCTTCAGCTGCTCCCGCATGGCTTCGATATTCGCCCTGGTCCAGCCTTCCGGATGGACGCCGCGCTCCATCGCCGCATTTTCGGCCGGCATTCCGAATGCATCCCAGCCCATTGGATGAAGGACCTCGAAGCCCTGCATCCGGCGATAGCGGGCGAGGACGTCCCCCATCGTATAGTTGCGCGCATGGCCGACGTGCAGACGCCCCGACGGATAGGGGAACATCTCCAGTACATAGGCCTTCGGCTTTGAGCTTGCCGTATCGGCAACGAAGCAATGCTCTTCGGCCCACCGCGCCTGCCACCGGCGATCGGCCTCGTTCGGGTCGAAACGCCCGCTCATGTCGAACGCCCTGGCTTAGCCTGGAACGGCGGAGCGCCGCAGGTCACGGGCGCGGGTCAGGATGATGTCCTCGAGCTTCTGAACCGTCGCGGCCGAGAGCGGCGCATCGACCCAGGTGCCGTTCTGATAGACCTGGCGCGCGCCCGAGACGCGAAGCGCATCGGCGCGGAGGTCGGGATCGAGCACTGCGACGGTGAGCTTGACCCGCTCGCCTGGCGCCTTCGGGTTCGTGTACCAATCGGTAATGATGACGCCGCTGCTGGAGTTCGCCTGCAGAAGCGGCGCGAAGGAGACCGTGTCGACCGCGGCCCGCCACAGGTAGCTGTTCACCGCGAGCGTCGTGACGCGCGACGGCGCAAGGCTCGACGGCAGGTTGCGATTTCGGGCACAGCCGGAGCCTGCGACGGCGAAGATCAGGAGAGCGGCGGCGGTCGTGTGCAGGCGATTCATCGGCAATCCTTAGTCAGCAAAGCTTCAGCGCGGGCGTTATAGTGCTGGCCTTTGTCTCGCAAGCACCGCCCGCCAGGGTCCGATTATGTGCCAGTTTGGCAACAGGGCGTGAACGAATCGATTCCGCTCATGGAACCTTCAGGGCCCTGAGATTATATCGACTCGCGAACAGGGAGTTCGTCAGTTGCTGAGTCTCGCCAGAAAGAGGGAAGCCAGGCTAGTTGCGGCGCT
The DNA here is from genome assembly GCA_013361785.1 of Sphingomonas sp. Classification (GTDB taxonomy): domain Bacteria; phylum Pseudomonadota; class Alphaproteobacteria; order Sphingomonadales; family Sphingomonadaceae; genus Sphingomicrobium. Next base: position 1,906 of record JABFXK010000089.1, on the reverse strand, counting down.
CGCCGCGGCCGGTCTCGTGCTGACTCCTGCTTTCGCCGCGAGCAACAGCAAGAAGCGGGCTCCGGCGGTCTCGCTCAGCTTCGATACCCTCTCCTCCTTCACTCCGGCGAACGCGGATCCGAAGCTCGCCGCCGCGCTTGCGGGCAAGAGTCTCTCCCTCACCGATTTCAAGTTCACTCCGGCGCCGGCGAAGGGACGGCCGTCGCAGGTGCGGGTCGCGATTCGGGCGCGCGTGAACGTGCCGACTCAGGCCGCGATGGCGCAGGCGAGCCTTCCGACAGGGGCGGTCAATGCGCTGACGCCCAGCAGCTATAATCTTGGCGTGGCTGTCGGCTGGAAGCGTTTCGCGGTCGCCGGCGACGTCGCCAAGGACACGAGCCCCGACCCTGCCTTCGGTGGCCGTGAGATGGCGGTCGTCGGAGTCAGCTATTCGCTGAGCAACCGCCTCAGCACGCGCGTTGCGGTTGGCGCCGACCGCGCGACCGGCAACCCAGTCCCAGGCCTTCGCCAGGGCAACAATGTTTCGCTCGATGTGGGCAGCTCCTATTCGCTGTCGCGCCACCTCGCGGTTACCGGCGGTGTCCGCTACAATATCGAGCGTGATCGCATTGCTGCGCTGCAGGACGACCGCCGCGACAGTCAGGCGGTCTACATCGGCACCGCGTTTAAGTTCTGAACGCCGAGATTCCGGCCCAACCCTGAAAGCCTAAGGGCCTGATCCGCGCGAATTTGCGCACGTCCATCCCGCCCAGCGCGAACAGCTTGCGTTTGCTGAGCCGCGCCAGGGCTGCAGCGCGCATGCGCGGGATCGGCTTCCAGCCCGGATGGGTTGCCGTCGAATAGAACGGTGACAGGAAGATGAGAGGGGTGCCGTCCAGAAGCGCCCGGCGAAGCTCGCGCAGATCGTGAACGCGCGTGGCGGTTCGGCGCTGCTCCTGGACGATGATCAGACGGCGTGAGCGAAGTCTGCGCATCTCGGTGGACGGGAGCGAGGCCAGCAGGAGCACGCCGCTCCCGGTCGGCAGTCGCCGGGCCGCGGCCAAACCCTCACGATCAGCGGCGCAGCGAATGATCAGCCATTGCTTCGGGGCGGTCTGGCGGCGGCGCATGGCCGTTCCTATAGCGCCCCGGGTGAGCAGCGCTGCAGAGAGACGCGAACAAATCCTCGGGCGAATCGCCAGGGCAGCTGCGGTTGCGCAGCGCAATCCCGCCGATGTCCAGCTGGTCGCTGTCAGCAAGGGGCGCTCGGCTGAAGAGGTCGAGGCGTTGATCGGAGCTGGACAGCGCGACTTCGGGGAGAACCGCGTCCAGGAGGCGCTCTCGAAATGGCCGCCGCTGCTCGAGCGGTTCCCCGATGTGCGCCTCCACGGCATCGGCCGCCTTCAGTCGAACAAGGCGGCTGAGGCGGTTATGCTCTTCGGCACCATCCATTCCCTTGACCGGCGCTCGCTCCTCGACGCGCTCGTCAAAGAAGCGGAGAAGCGGGCACGTACCCCGCACGTCTACGTTCAGGTCAATATCGGCGAGGAAGAGCAAAAGGGCGGCTGCCGGATCGAGGATCTCGGCGAGCTCGTCGGCGCCGTTCGTGCGTCGCCGCTGGAGCTTGCGGGCCTGATGGCCATTCCCCCGCTCGGCGCCGAGGCGGCGCCCTATTTCGCCCTCCTCGCCAAGCTCGCCCGACGCCATGACGTCAACGGCTTGAGCATTGGAATGTCTGGCGATTTCGAAGCTGCGGTGATGCTTGGTGCGACGGCCGTCAGGGTCGGCTCCGCGATGTTCGAGGACGAATGATCGACTTCGACGCGATCATCTTCGACTTCGACGGCGTGCTCATCGAAAGCGAGTTCGAGGGCAATAGGCACCTCGCCGAGCTGCTCACAACGCTTGGGTACCCGACCAGCGTCGC
>JABFXK010000131.1 GCA_013361785.1 Sphingomonas sp. | reverse complement strand
GTGCGGCCCGGCGGGATTGTTGAGCCCGTGCTTCTTGCCAAGCGGGTTCCAGTGGGGCCCGGCGCTGGCGAAGTCCGGCGGGTCGCAACGGCCGACGGCGTGGACATGGATGCCGTGGAGGCCGTGCGGCAGGCCCGAGGCATTGATGTGGAAGCTCAGCCCGCCGGCAGTCTGCCAGGCGCGGACGGTGCCGATTGACTGTCCGGCTGAATTGACCAACGGCATCGGCGGTCCGCCGACCGGCTCGACGGTGTCGCAGGCGGCAAGAATGAGCGGAACCAGAAACAACAGTGTGCGCATGCCAGCACCCCAGTTCGTCATGCTGAACTTGTTTCAGCATCCATAGCGGGTCGTCCGCAGCGGGTCTCGAGAATGGGTCCTGAAACGAGTTCAGGACGACGGCTGTTCCGACTCTACCCTGACCAGAAGCTGCCCTTCAGTGACTTGCGCGCCGGCCGTCGCGATGAGCTCGGCGACGCTGCCATCGAACGGAGCAGTCAACGCATGTTCCATCTTCATGGCCTCAAGCGTGAGCAAGCGTTGTCCCTTGGCAACCTTTTCCCCCTGCTTGACCTCGACCGCCGTCACCTTCCCCGGCATCGGCGCCTCGATCTCGCCGTCGTGCAGGCCGTGCGATGTGCCGGTGCCGCGTGTCGCCAGCGCAAATTCGTACATCTGCCCTTCGGTGAAGACGACGACCCGGGCTTCGTCCGCGAAGCCCGAGACGTCGGCGATCTCCTCTTCCGCGAGCTCGTCCGGGCTGCCGTTCAGCGTAACTGCAAGGCGCGGCTGTGCGTTCAGGCGAAGACCTGCAAGACCCGGCAGCGCCGTATTCTGCTCCGCTGCGAGTACCGCGATCGTGCCCGCCGCACGTCGGATCGCGTCCGAGGGTTCGCTTGGAGGGACGAGTTCGTCGAGATGTTTCTCGATGAACCCCGTGTCGATCCGCTTGTCCCCGAAGTCCGGGTCCACCACCGCGTTGAACAGGAAAGCTGCGTTCGTCCTGACCGGCCACACTTCAATGCCATCCAGCATGGCGGCTAGCTCGTCGATCGCGTCGTCGCGCGTGTTGCCGGTCCCGATCAGCTTCGCGATCATCGGATCGTAGAAGGGGGAGATTGCATCGCCTTCCTCGACGCCGGTTTCAATGCGCCCCTCGTCGCCGAGATCGAAGTGATCGAGCTTACCCACACTCGGCAAGAACCCTCTCGCCGGGTCCTCCGCATAGAGCCGCGCCTCGATCGCGTGGCCGTTGATCGACAGCTCGGCCTGCTTTTTCGGGAGCTCCTCGCCTGACGCCACGCGGAGCTGCCATTCGACGAGGTCCTGGCCCGTGATCTCCTCGGTCACGGGATGCTCGACCTGCAGGCGGGTGTTCATTTCCATGAACCAGATGCGATCGGCGCGGAGGCCCTCGGACGCGTCGGCGATGAATTCGATCGTGCCGGCGCCTTCGTAGTTCACCGCCTGGGCAGCGCGCACCGCGGCGCCGCACACGGCGTGACGAGTCTCCGCGTCCATGCCGGGCGCCGGCGCCTCCTCGATCACCTTCTGGTGCCGCCGCTGGAGCGAGCAGTCGCGCTCGAAGAGGTGGACGACGTTGCCGTGGCTGTCGCCAAACACCTGCACCTCGATGTGGCGCGGCGCGGTGATGTATTTTTCGATCAGCACGCGGTCGACGCCGAAGGCGCTCGCCGCCTCTCGTTTCGCGCTTTCGAGCGCGTCATCAAAGCCTTTCACGTCATCGACCCGCCGCATGCCCTTGCCGCCGCCGCCGGCGACTGCCTTGATCAGCACCGGATAGCCGATCGCATCGGCCTCCTGTTTGAGGCGCTTGGGGTCCTGATCCTCGCCGAGATAGCCGGGCGTGACCGGCACCCCGGCCTCGGCCATCAGCTTCTTCGCGGCATCCTTAAGGCCCATCGCGCGGATGCTGTCCGGCTTAGGTCCGACCCAGATGAGGCCCGCATCGATCACCGCCTGCGCGAAGTCGGCATTTTCCGAGAGGAAGCCGTAGCCCGGGTGGATCGCCTCTGCGTCAGCCGCCTTCGCCGCCTCGATGATCTTGTCCCCGCGCAGATAGGACTCGCGCGCCGGGCTGGACCCGATGTGTACCGCCTCGTCGGCCATGCGCACGTGCAGCGCCTTGGCGTCGGCGTCCGAATAGACCGCGACCGTCCGGATCCCGAGCCGCCGGGCCGTGCGGATCACCCGGCACGCAATCTCCCCGCGGTTGGCGATGAGGAGGGACTTCAACACGCGCTTTCTTCCGTCATGCTGAACTCGCTTCAGCATCCATTTCTGAGACCTCTCTGCCCTTCACGAAAATGGACCCTGAAACAAGTTCAGGGTGACAGCCTGATGGGACCGTCACATCCGGAACACGCCGAATTGCGGCCGGTCGGGGATCGGCGCGTTCAGCGTTGCGGCGAAGGCTAGGCCGAGGACATCACGGGTTTGCGCGGGGTCGATGATGCCGTCGTCCCACAGGCGCGCCGTCGCGTGCCAGGGATCGCCTTCTTTCTCATATTCGTCGCGGATGGGCTGCTTGAACGCTTCCGCCTGCTCGGGCGTCCATTTGTCGGCGTCGCGATGGACCGTGGCGAGAACGCTTGCTGCCTGTTCGCCCCCCATCACACTGATGCGCGAATTGGGCCAGGTGAAAAGGAAACGCGGCGAATAAGCGCGGCCGGCCATGCCGTAATTGCCGGCGCCGAAGCTGCCGCCGATCAGGACGGTGATCTTGGGCACCTGCGCGGTGGCGACGGCGGTGACCAGCTTGGCGCCGTGCTTGGCGATTCCTTCGGCCTCATACTTCCCGCCGACCATGAAGCCGGAGATGTTCTGGAGGAACAGCAAAGGCGTCCGGCGCATAGCCGCAAGCTCGATGAAATGCGCGCCTTTGACGGCGCTTTCGCTGAAGAGGACACCGTTGTTCGCGAGGATCGCCACGGGGATGCCCCAGATGTGCGCGAACCCGCACACGAGCGTCGAACCATATTGCGGCTTGAACTCGTGGAATTCGCTAGCGTCGACGATCCGCGCGATCACCTCGTGCACGTCGTAGGGTGCCCGCACGTCCTCGGGGATGATCCCGTAAAGCTCTTCCGCGTCGAACAAAGGTGGCCGCGGCTCGCGGAGCTCCAGTCCCGCCCCGTTCTCCGGCTGCAGGGTCGAGACGATATCGCGAAGGATCGTCAGCGCATGCTCGTCATTCTCGGCGAGGTGGTCGACCACGCCGCTCTTCTTCGCGTGGAGGTCGCCGCCGCCGAGCTCCTCGGCGCTGATCTCCTCGCCGGTCGCCGCCTTCACCAGCGGCGGTCCGCCGAGGAAGATCGTGCCCTGGTTGCGGACGATCACGCTCTCGTCGCTCATCGCCGGCACGTAGGCGCCCCCCGCAGTGCAGCTGCCCAGGACGGCGGCGATCTGGGCGATGCCTTTGGCGCTCATGTTCGCCTGGTTGAAGAAGATCCGCCCGAAATGCTCGCGGTCGGGGAACACGTCCGCCTGGTACGGGAGGTTCGCGCCGCCGCTGTCGACCAGATAGACGCACGGCAGCCGGTTCTCCTCGGCAATCTCCTGTGCGCGGAGGTGCTTCTTGACCGTCAGCGGATAGTAGGTGCCGCCTTTGACCGTCGCGTCGTTGCAGACGATCATCACCTGCTTGCCCGACACGCGGCCGATGCCGGCGATGATCCCGGCGCCCGGCACTACGCCCTCGTACATGTCGCAGGCGGCAAGCGGTCCGATCTCGAGGAACGGAGAGCCCGGATCGAGCCGCCGCTCGACGCGGTCGCGCGGGAGCAACTTGCCGCGCTCGACGTGGCGCTTGCGGTGCTTCTCCGGCCCGCCCTTCGCCGCTTCGGCGACGTCTGCGCGCAGCTTTTCGGCAAGCGCGCGATTGTGATCGTAACGGGCGCGGAACTCTTCGCCGCCACTGTCAATTTTGCTGTCGATGCGCGGTGCGCTCATGCCGCTCGTCAGTCCGTTGGTCGAAAAGCCCTGCCGCTCGCCTAGCCGCAACGTCAGGCAATGGCAAAGCAGTCCCGTAAGGAGGGTCCCTCGTGAAGCGAGCACTTTTGTTTGTCGTCGCCTCGGCATTCGCACTGGCCGCGTGCAACACCAGCACCAGCGAGAATGCAGCGCAGGAGCAGAAACAGGGCACCGACATCGGCATCCAGCCGAGCTGGATGGACAAAAGCGTCGTCCCCGGGAACGACTTCTTCAGCTACGCCGACGGCACCTGGGTCAAGAATACGCCGATCCCGGCGGACCGGTCGCGGATCGGCGGCTTCTACATCGCCGACCAGCTGCGCGAGAAGAACACGCGGGCTTTGTTCGACCAGATCATCAAGTCGAACCCGACGAGCGGCACCGACGCGCTGATCGCCAATTATTACAACGCTTACTTCAACACCGATGCGATCGACCGCGCTGGCCTCGCGCCAGCGAAAGCCGACCTAGACGCGATCAATGGAATCGCCGACAAGCACCAGCTGAGCGCCGCGATCGGCGGCACTTTGCGCTCGGACACTGATCCGCTGAACGCCACGAATTTCCACACGGAGAACCTGTTCGGGATCTTCGTCACGCAAGGGCTGGCGACGCCCGGCGAGCAGCTGCCCTACATCATGCAGGGCGGCATTGGGCTTCCCGACGCGCAATATTATCTCTCCGCCGATCCGAAGATGTCGGACACGCGGGGCAAGTACAAAGCCTATGTCCAGACCATCCTGCAGGACGCGGGCTATCCCGATCCGCAGGGCGCCGCTGGCCGGATCATGGACCTCGAGACCAAGATCGCGAAGGCGCACGAGACGCGCGAGCAGAGCGAGGACTTCAAGAACGGCGCACAGGTATGGACCCGGCAGCAGCTCGAGCAGAAGGCGCCGGGGATCGACTGGGCCGCGCTGCTCGGCGCAGCAGGTCTCGGAAGCGCGCAGAAGTTCGACGCTTATCATTATGCGTCGATCCCCAAGCTGTCGGCGCTGGTTGCTTCGGAGCCGCTTCAGAACTGGAAGGACTGGCTGACCTTCCACACGCTCAACCAGCAGGCGAATGTGCTTCCCAAGCCGTTCCGCGACGCCAGCTTCGCTTTCTACAGCACGCAGCTCCAGGGAACTCCCCAGCAGCGGCCGCGCGACGCACTTGCGCTGAATGCGACCAGCAACGCGCTCCAGGACGCGGTCGGCAAAGCCTATGTCGACAAATATTTCCCAGCTTCGTCGAAGGCCGAGATCGAAGGGATGGTGAAGAACCTCAAGGCGGCATTTGCGCGTCGCGTGAAGGCGATCGGCTGGATGTCGCCGGCGACTAAGCAGGAAGCGTTGAAGAAGGTCGAGAACATCGTCGTCGGAGTGGGCTATCCCGACAGCTGGCGCGATTATTCGGGGCTGCAGATCGTCGCCAACAACGCTTACGCAAACCAGAAGAATGCGGCGCTTTGGGAATATCGGCACCAGATCTCCAAGATCGGAAAGCCGATGGACCCGCACGAATGGTGGATGCCGCCGCAGCTGGTGAATGCCGTGAACCTGCCGGTGCAGAATGCGCTCAACTTCCCGGCGGCGATCCTGGTGAAGCCCTTCTTCGACCCGAATGCCGACGCAGCGTTCAACTATGGTGCGATCGGAGCGACGATCGGGCACGAGATCAGCCACAGCTTCGACACCGGCGGCGCTTTGTTCGACGCGTCGGGCGCGATGCGCAACTGGTGGACACCAGCGGACTTCGCCAATTTCCAGAAGCAGGCACAGATGCTCGAAGACCAATTCAGCGCGTATGAAGCGCTGCCCGGGCTACACCTCAACGGCAAGCTGACGATCAACGAGAATATCGCCGACGTCGCGGGCCTCGGCGCATCCTATGAGGCCTACAAGGCCTCGCTGAACGGCAAGCCTGCGCCAGTGATCGGCGGCCTCACCGGCGATCAGCGCTTCTTCCTCGCCTTCGCCCAGTCCTGGGCGGCGAAGTGGCGGCCAGAGGCGCTGCGGCAGATCGTGCTGACGAATGAGCACGCCCCCGACCAGTTCCGGGCGCAGACGGTGCGAAACATCGATGCGTGGTACCCGGCGTTCAACGTCAAACCGGGGCAGAAGCTGTACCTCGCGCCCAATCAGCGCGTGAAGATCTGGGGCTGAAGCCCGGCTTCTTGATTCATCGGGCGAGTGCTATGGCGAGCCCCTCCGCTCGAGGGGAGGCCGACCGATGACCTATTGGGAGTTCAAGGGACGCGAGCTGGTCAATTGCACGTGCGAATACGGTTGCAACTGCCAGTTCACCGCGCTTCCGGACAAGGGACATTGCCACGCCGTCGCAGCCGTCCAGATCGACGAAGGACGGCACGGCGACACGGTGCTCGACGGATTGGTGATCGCCGCGCTGTTCAAATGGCCCGGACCGATCCACGAGGGGCATGGCGAAGTGCTGCCGTTCCTCGACTCTCGCGCGAACGATGCCCAGCGCGACGCCTTGCTCAAGATCATGACCGGTCAGGATACCGATCCGTTCGCGACCGTGTTCGCCGTGTTCGCGTCGACGATCGAAACGATGCATGAGCCTGCCGTGGTCGATATCGAGTTCGAAGTGGACGTCGATGGGCGTCATGGCCGGTTGAACATTCCCGGCTATGTCGAAATGACCGGCGAGCCGCTCCGCAACAATGTGACGGGACAGGAAACGCGCGCGCAGATCGTGCTTCCGGCCGGCTTTGAATATGAAGTGGCTGACATCGGCAGCGCATCGAGCCGCACGACCGGCGGTCCGATGAATATCGAGATCGACGGCAAATACGCGCAGTTCGCCAACCTGCATCTGTCGACGCACGGTGTCGTCCGCGCCCGAGCTTGACCTGACGAGCCGATTGCTGCGCCGCGAGCGGCGGGTCGTCGGCGCCGGCCTCGCGCTGCTGGCATTGCTCTGCTGGTGGTACCTGCTCGCCGGCAGCACCAGCGCATCGGGCATGGCCACGATGCAGTCACCGCCGTTCGCCGCCCTCGTGCTGATGTGGTGGCTGATGATGGTCGCGATGATGCTCCCGTCCGCAGTCCCCGCGATCCTGCTCTACGCCCGAGTCCGGCAGATTCGGAGCCGCGATCCGGCAATCGCGGATACCGGGGTATTCCTAACCGGCTATGTCGGGGTGTGGCTGTTCTTCTCGCTGGCAGCGGCCGTTGCCCAGCGGCTGGCGGCGAACTCTTCGATGGTGATCGAGAACCGCTCCGCCCAGGGCGCGCTTCTCCTCGCCGCCGGTCTCTATCAGCTCTCGCCGCTGAAGAATGCGTGCCTTGGCGAATGCCGCTCCCCTGCCGCGTTCATCAGCCGCCATTGGCGCTCAGGACGCGACGGAGCGGTCCTGCTCGGCGTCAGGCATGGGCTCTACTGCCTCGGCTGCTGCTGGACGCTGATGGCGCTGCTGTTCGTTGGCGGCGTGATGAATTTCCTGTGGAGCGTCGGGCTGACGCTCGTCGTCGCCGCGGAGAAGCTCGCGCCGCGCGGCGCGCTCATCGGAAAAGCGGCAGGCGTTGCGCTTGCCGCCTGGGGAGTGGCGAAGCTTGCTGGCTATTAAACGCCGATCACTTCGCGCCCGATCAGCATTCGCCTGATCTCGTTCGTGCCCGCGCCGATATCGAGCAGCTTGGCGTCGCGATAATAACGCTCGACCGGCCAGTCCTTGGTGTAGCCGGCTCCGCCCAGCGCCTGCACCGCCTCGTTCGCGACCTTCACCGCATTTTCTGACG